>CAUWEI010000029.1:0-40530 GCA_963557675.1 uncultured Oscillospiraceae bacterium
CCACTTTCCGGCTCGATAGCCAAGTACTCCGGATTTGCGGACGAATCTCTGAGCGGAATCGCTGACAGTGCCGGACATAAGCTCCGCAGCCGCTGCCTCGGCTCCTCCGTCCTGCGTGCGCCCACTAGCTGCTTTTGCCGCTTTGGCCCGGTTTGCCGCATAATTGACGCTGCTTTTTCCAGCTTTTGAGACGGATCGGGGAGCAGCGGTAGCTTTCTTGATTCTGCCACTGTCCCAAGTTCGTATTTTAGGCATTGCTGCCACCACCAAAGACACCTTCGCCCAACTTCGTGGTCATCAGTTCGTACAGCTTCGTGTTTTTGGGGAATCGGTTCTCAAATGGCACGATAGCACTGCCATACTTCAGAAGGCCACAGCCGGGCTGTGTGTTGGTGCAAAAGGACATCTGGTCATCGGATATATGGAGCAGACTTGCAAGCTCCTGACGGTCAGAAGCGGCTTGAGAGAGCATGATGTTGCACTCGGAGTTGGACAGCATCATGCGGGCAATCGGAGAATTGAGCAGATATTCCACGTTCTGGGTGATGGCTGTGGGATGAGCACCACGTTTTCGGAACTGCCGCCAGGCAGAATCGAAAAAGTTTGCACCCTGTTCGTTGCCAAAGACTACATGGAATTCATCGATGAAAATATGCGTACGTTTTCCACGCTTCCAGTTGATGTTGACTCGGTTCAGTATTGTATCTGTAATAACGAGCAGACCTGCGGTCTTCAGTTGCTCGCTCAGCTCGTGAATGTCAAACACCAGGATGCGGTTTTCCAAGTCCACGTTGCTTTCTTTTCCGAAAATGTCCAGGGTTCCGGTAGTAAACAGCTCCAGAGTCAAAGCAATGTCCTGGGCAATGGGTTCCGGCTGCTCCAGGAGCTTTTGACGTAAGTCGCATAGGGTACAGGTTCTTCCATTACGGTCGGCATCTTCATAGACCGCTGCCACACAACGGTCAATGATGGACTTATGCTGCGGTCCCACACCGTTTTTGTCCAGCTGCTGAACCAGTGACATAATAAACTGAGATTTGGAGACGATGGGGTTTTTCTCGCCATAGCCCTCTACCATGTACATGGCGTTCAACCGGTCTTTTCCGCCAGCGGCCATTTGAATCACAGTTGTCTGCTCTGCCCCCAGAGCACGGCACAGATGACCAAATTCTCCTTCTGGATCGCAGATCAAAATGTCATCTTCGGTGCCAAGAATGAGAGGCACAATCAGCTCCTTCGCAATGAAGGACTTGCCAGATCCTGGAACGCCCAACAAAAAAGCAGCCTGATTTTTCAGGTTGCTTCGGTTGCAGAGTATCAAATTTTGAGAAATGGCATTAACACCAAGATAAAGCCCACCAGGCTCCTGTACCTCCTGCACCTTGAAGGGCATGAAGATGGCCAGACTTTCGGTATTCAGTGTTCGGTAAGGAGTTACATGCCGAACACCAAAGGGAAGGGTGGTATTGAGGGCATCGGTTTGCTGGTAAGTCATGGTGGCAAACTGGCACAGGTATTCCTGGCCAATGGACATGATTTCTTCCGTATCATTGTCCAACTGCTCTTTACTGTCTGATGTTATGGCCAGAGTAAGGATGGACAGCATCATTCGCTGATTCCTGGTTCGCATATCATCCAGAAAATCGTTGGCCTCTTTTCGCTGAAGCTCCATGTCATAGGGTAAGGTAGCCGAAAAATTATTGTTTTGGTTTTGCTTTCTTTGCCAATTGTGGATGTTGGTTTCAACACCCATCACACGGCTTTCTGCCTCTTTTATGGCCTCCTCCATGGGAACCGGGATAAAATCAATGGAGAGCATCAGACTGCGGCTCACATCAGTGAGTCGTGTTACCATGTCATCCTTCAGGAAGGATGCGTATTCCTTCAGGTACAGAACCCTGCAAAATTGATTTCCAATTTGCAGATAGTCCTTGTGGCGTACCATGGATTGTGGAGCAATATAATCCCGGAAATCGTGACCCTTTGCCATACACTCTTGGAGGTTGAAATGGTAGCTGCTTTCCAGTCCAGGTTGGTAGAAATCGTGAAAGATTCGTAGTTTTTCCGTTGCATCCAGAGCATTGCATCTGGAACCCAGAGTTGCAAAGTGGGAACTAAGTCCGGCACCAGCTCTGGCCAAATAAGTCCTGGCAGCATCCACATCTCGCTTGAATGTCGTAATTGTGATGTACTTCTCCTGAACAAGCCCACTGTCTCCTACGGCTTTTTCCATGATAGCCTGATTGTACTCTTTGCGGTATTGATCCCCCCCATCCCCTTTAAGAGGAATGGTAATTGCCTTTTCCCAGTCCACTCGGTTCATGCGGTGGTTGTTGATTGTAATTTTTGCTACAGAACCAGAATCCATGCTGTTCAGGAGGGAGGAATATTTCAAGAACATAGTTTCCTGATCTTCTGGACTTGCGACCATATAGTTGACGTCTGTATATTTCCACGTTTGCGAATAACTGGTTTGACCGACCTGACAAATGCCGTCCTCCCAGATTCGCTGAATGGGAATAATATCCTGAATCGAGCGTGGTATCTTAAACGGTCGCTTCTCCTGCTTTTTAATATCAGCCAGGGTTTTCATCATTTGGTTTTACCTCCGTCTGCGTCTGTTTTTTCTTTTTCGGCAGGTGCTGTTCCAGCCATAGCTGAGAAGAAGTTTTGCCCAGACTTTCTGCCTGCTTTTGTGCAAGAATTCCGTTTAGATCCGTCCGGTACAAATTATTTGTTTGGTTTAGCAGTATGCGAGGCTCTAACAGCTCAGATCGCAGCCATGCCCAGAGAGCCTGTTCTGCGGTCATGCCGTGGTACTGAATAAACCCCAATAGACCAAAAGGGGTTGCGGCCAGGATGCACAACCAAGAGAGAATATCGTTCGTAAAGCGATGACGAAACGTGAAGTAGGTTCCTACTGCTGCCAGTACAGCGGCACCAGTTCCAATACACTGCCTCATGGACATACCGAAAAAGACCGATTCAGTATACTGCCGGATGTCCTTGTTGATTTTAACTTCCAAAATTAGATTTTCCTTTCTTATAGACCCATCATTTCCCGCACCACATGATCCGAAGCTTTTACCGTAAATGCCATAATTAACATATTCAGAATCAGGCTTTCCATATAGCTCCACGCCATTGTAACGGCGGAGGCATCCACATCTACGGGAGGGGGTGCGGAAGCATATAGCGAAAAAATAATACAGCTGATTGCGATAATCGCTCCCTGCAAACAAGCTCCGGAAAAACTTTTGACGAAGCTTTTGCCGATACTTTGCGTTGGTTCTCCCGCAAATGCAGACAGTGGGACTGGTGCCAATGCGATGTAGGTATAGATTTTGAAAAAGCGTCCGTAGGCGGTCAATATCAAAACAAAGGCAATGACAGTCACAACCAATCGGCCCAGAAATGCTACAATCCAGAGAGGAATGGAGTCCAGAAAACTACAATCCTCAATGGCGGTTATAATTTCAGGTGGAATTGTGGATGCACTTGTAATGGTGTTTGAGCCAAGGATAGTCTTCATAATTCCTTGTGCAACATTCATCAAAGCAATTAAAATCTCCAGACTACTGTCAATGGCGGCTTTGGCAAGGATAAAGCGGATAAATAGCTTTAAGGCGTGCTCTGGTTTTTTGACCTCTGCAATGCTGCCACAGGTTTTTATGACACCAATTAAAAAGAAAACGATCAACAAACCGTATCCAATGGCTTGGAGGGTTCCGTTAATCGTTACAATCGCATTCCATATAGTGCCGCCCTGATAATCTTTGGGAGATGTTGTCAGAATATTCTGAATATTAACAAGAGCATTATCCCAGGTACTTAACGCTTTTTCCAAACTTTGAACGATCCAATTGTCGCTCAATATGTGCTCCTCCTTTCAGGCAGGCCTGCGTGGGCCTGCCTTTTCATTCGATTGCGATTAGCCGGTAATGACATTGATGATTTCTTTTACAAAAACAATGATGATACCACCCAACACGCATAACACACCATTTGATCGTTGGCTGGCATCATGCGTCTGCATCGACAAGCCAACCTGTACAATACCCCATCCGGCTATAATGATGCCGACCGCTCTGATAATGCTGAATAAGAGATCTGAAAAGTTGCTGACGGCCGCTACAGGATCAGTGGCTTGAGCTGCAAACGCACTCACAGTTGTGCCGGAGAGGCAGAGCAAGAGGCAAAGGCATTGGAAGAGGACACGTTTGCTGCGGTTTCCTAAACGGGTGGGGTTTGCTTTTGTATTCATGTTTTGAATACCTCCTAATTTTTGTTTTTTAAGTTAAGTATAGGGATTCAATTTCTTCGTTGGAAAGAATCTCACAGTCTGTAGTGTCTGGAATGATTTCCCACAAAGGTTCCGGCGAATCCTGCGCTGCACGTACGTCCAACGTTGTGATGGAAGCGACGCTGTTTGAGATACCACCATGGGATATATGGCTCTGCACCACCGTCTACTGTGAGGGCCACGTTGGGATGTTTCGTAATGTCATATTTTAAGTCCATGATTGGCCGTTCACCTCGGATGAAAAGAAGTGCATACTTATTGTCCAGCATGCGAACCTCATCGGGGGTCATGAGCTCACGACCAGTTTGCTGATAATTGGTGTTGTAACTGCCATTACGGCCACGGGACTTGCCATAGGTGTTTGTGTCGATGGTTTCCTTACCCAAGAGCTTTGACACATACTCATGGGTGCTCTGCTCATTACCGCCCAAGTACAAAAATGTATCGCAGTTGCCAACGATACTCTCCCATTGCTTTTCAAACAGAGCCTTGAGCTGAGCAAGGTTCTGTAGAATGATGGTCGCAAACATGTTGCGTGGCCGCATAGTGGCCAAGATCTTATCAAAATCATCTGGCAGGCTGACATTTGCAAATTCGTCCATTAGAAAATGGACTGGGACAGGCAATGCCCCACGATACTTGTAATCCGCCAGGTCAAATAACTGCTGGAACAACTGGGTATACAGTATGGACACCAAGAAGTTAAGGCTGGTATCGTTGTCAGGAATAAGACAAAATAGAGCTGTTTTTTCTTCGCCAAGGGCTGTCAACTCCAACTCATCTGTGGCAGTAAGAGCGGCAAGAGAAGGCAGGTTGAATTTCTCCAGTCTGGCTGCCAATGTGATCTGAATGGATTTCAGGGTCTTCGCTGCACCGCCACGGTAGTCTCGATAGTATTTGACAGCGATATGCAGGGGATTTTTCATCTCAAGCCGGTAAAATAGAATGTCCAACGGAGACTGTGCATTGCTGTCATCTTCGTTGATTTCTCCGGCTCGCAGCATTTCCATGACCATTGAAAAGTTTTGTTCCTCTGGTGGTGCCTCATGGTAAAGATAAAACAGAATTGCCTTCAGAAGCATAGTAGCAGCGTTGTCCCAAAAGGGATCAGCACTTTGAGTCCCTTTTGGTGTGGTAGCCTTGAATAGGTTGGTTACCAATTTTTGGATGTCATCGTCATTGCGGATGTACACAAAGGGGTTATAACAATGACTTTTTTCCATATGCAGCAGGTCGAGAACACGGATTTTATAGCCTTTGCTTTCTAAAAAATGGCCAGAATCCCGCAGCAGATCGCCCTTTGGGTCCAGTACGACGTAAGATGAGCTGGCTTCGTAAAGATTTGGCTTGACTACAAATCGTGATTTACCAGCACCACTGCCGCCTACAATTATCATGTGGAGGTTTCTGAGATGCCGTTTCCAATCCAATCCGATTTGCACATTTTGCGTCAACACCTTATTGGGTTCGGGCGGCTTGGCTTGATACTTTTTATTAACAGCTTTCGCATCGCCCCACTTGGCTGAGCCATACTCCACCCCTCGTCGGTAATTCTTATTGGAGGAAACTAGGATACCGATAGCGATTCCATAGGTGGCCAGGCATATCAGGACGGACTTCAAACTGTTTTCACACCAAACAAGATGAAATGGATGATTCATGAGCGCAGGGAGTTGCACGATAATTCCTGGCAGTCCTCCTGATACGGAGGGAGCAATCAGGAGTCCAAACCATGCAGCCGGAATCATACCAAGTAGATATGGCCATATCTGTTTTTTTTGATTGCCTATTGGATGTTTACCTTTCAGATGGTTCTTTTTGCTTTAGAGGACAGGCTCTGTAGATAGACAAAAGAAGGGAATTTAATAGTTTGGATGTATCAGAATCTTTCTGATATTCGACAGTGGTGAGAAGAGCATAGTACATGCTGTCTCTCTGGGAGCCGGTGATTTTTAATTCCCACCGGCCACCCTTACGCCACCACGGTCTCTTATGAGAAGCATGACATACATCCCAACAGAGTTCCTGCAGCAGTTGTGCTACATAGAGGTTTTCTGTTTGTGTTAAGATTGCCGCCTTTGCCGTAAGAGCGTCAGAAAGCATTTTCTGCTGCTTATCCGTTAAGGTAAGCAGATAGTTGTCCTCCATTATCGTGCCTCCTGGTTTGGTGCAGACCTATGGGGCTGGTTCAACGACCGGTCCATACGAACTGCCATGGTCTTAAATACGTCATGGAGACGATTTAGTTCCCCACGTACTTCTTTTGTATCTGCGGACATAAAGTCGGGCAAGGCGGAAAAGTTGTAGCGGATAACGTCTAAGCCGTATTTTTTGCACATCATGTACGATGCACAGTATGACCGAAAGGAAGCTGAAGGAGAATCCGGATTCCCACCATGCAAATGAATTTCTGCTTTTGCAAGGGCACCGGACACACAGCAGAACATGGAATTAAAGTCCATTCCTCGTTGAACCACGATTTTTTTGTTAGCCGAATCATAAATTGCACCGGCTGAAAGGCGGTCTACCAACTCAATGGGAACAGGCCGCCTGGCAATAAGGGCAGCAGTCATGGTACGATTATCATAGACTGGCCTTCTTTCTGCGGCAGCATTGGTTTGAGTAATATCAAATACGCTTTTAACTTCATAATAAGTACCAATGCGGCCGTCTGCGGTTGTGTACTGCTTTCCAGGTTCGAGGATAGATATTCCCCGTTGGCCTCGTTTCACCATAGCGCCTTTCGATTTCCAGCCATCAAAATCCCGGAGCTGCGTAGCTCCGGGACATTGAGCTAATATCAGCAACCCATTATTGACGGAGTAATTCTCTAGCCGGGCCTGAATGTCAAGATACGCTTGAAACTGCTGGCTATTTGTTGAAATTTCTCTGGTAGCCTGCTCTACCATGGCGTAGACTGCCTCTCGCTGTGCCTTTTTCTTTGCAGCAAAGTCTTCCGGACTCATTCGAGAGGCGGAGGATTTGAAAGTTGAGGGTGATTGGGATAGAATATCATCAAAACCACCGTAATTTTCCTCATATTCCATTGTTACCGCTCCTTTCCAGATACCTTCGGCATCGGGACTTTAGGCATTTCTCGGCCCTTTTCTGACGTATATACCTTCTTCGCAGCCAGCTCCTTCTTGATTTCCCTTAGTTCCTCCCGAACGGAGGAGCGCTCACCTTTAGAAGTCTTCTTCTCCAATGAACTGTTTGACTTCTTGGAGAAAGGCTCGGACTGACGTTCGTTGGGCTGCGTCCGGGAGGGAATAGGGTTTTCCTTTTTCTGAGGAGTAGCATTTGCTAAGCCTTCTTCGCTGAATAGCTCCAAACCCAAATCATCCAACAAATCCGGCTGGTCTCGGTCGGGAACATCTTGTGCTACATCAATCGAGGGAGCAATATTTTCGGTTGCTGGCTGCTTTACCTGTGTTTCAACAAATAGACTGTTCAGTAATTCATCTTCCGTTAGGATAGCCGGTTCTGTCGCCCCATCTTGTCGTGTATGACCTTCCTGTGTGTCAACAGAAAGCGTTCCCTCTAAATCGGCTTCCGTAGTAAGCGGGATGTCTTTTGCCTCTTTCTCTGGTACCATTTCGACCGTTGCAGTATGCACCCTGTTCATAATACGGCTGACTCGTTCTGCGTCCTCCTGGTGGACGATGACTTCCAATTTTGTTTTGTCTTCAAGCTTGGAGGGCTTTAAGACACAGTAAGAGATTCCATAGCGTTTTGCTTCTTTTGCAAAATTTTTTGTTTCGTCCTTAGGTAAGTCAAAGATGCGAGGGGTGCCCGTTTGCAAAATCTTGGCCAGTTTTTGCTTTCCGGGGGTATCTTGGCCTTCGTGGTTCTTGAAGGCCACATATAACATGGTGGCCAGCTCTTTAACTCCTTTGCCACTCAATCGCAAAATCATTTCAAAGCCTTCAACAACGATGTGAATAACCTGGTTGGCCACTACCGAAGCGGCTTCGCTTTCCGTGTTCATGTTGACGTTCTTCCTCCTTTTTGTTCAGTTCGTCCTGTCGGGCGATTTTGATTTTTTCTTGCAGAGCAATAGAGCGCTCTGCAATGTTGTCACACAAATGGATCTCTCGGCGCAGAGACCGTATCTGCTTTGTAAGTACATCGATCTGCTCTTGCAGTTCTGCCTGCTTGCCTGAATCGTCTCTGAATTCTACTGTGCGTTTCAGCCGGTAGAGTCGTTTGCGCTGGAGGCTAACACTCTGGATGGTTTCTTCAACCTGAGAGCGGTATGCCTGGAGCTGCTCACTTGTCTCGATTCGGTTTTTGGTCAGCAGCCAGGACTCGGCAATGAAATCGTTAAACTTCAGGTAATCCTCCCGCTGGATGTAATGACGCTTGCGACCATGCTTTGTTTTCGGCTGGATGCCCAGCTTGTGACACCAGTAAAAATATCTGCTTTGCAGTCCGGTCAATCGTCTTGCTGATTTCCAGGACTTGGTTTTCACTTTGGCAGCAGAGGCTGGACGCTTGGCCTGCTGCTTCGGACGTTGGGGGAATGGATGCTGAAGGATTCGCTTACGGATGGCTTCCAAGGTGTAGCTTTCCCCAAAGTTTCGGGCCAGTCGGACAAAGCGTTCTCGACCAGGAGGACGAACCGAAATGTCTTTTCCGATTTTTAACTCGTATCCCTTGTCTCGCAAGAGCTGGAAAAAGTGCCGGTCTGTAAGAGCAGCCAGAATGGCTTCATCCACATCTGCTTTGACCAAAGAATGCATAGTAGGTTTGCCTTCTTGTCCGGCCTTCCATATGGCGTAAGATTGACCGGGACGATTGGGCTTCTCAATGGTGGATAGACAATACTCTTTGCATAGGGCATCTGATGCCTTTCGCATCTCAACATAGTCTCTTTTTGTGCGATGAAATTTAATGCCATCCACAAAGGATACCGTGTTGATTAAAAAGTGGTTGTGAATGTGGTTGGCGTGATCTAAGTGGGTAGCCACCAAAACCTGGTATCGATCCCCCCACAATTGAGTGGCCAACTTCATGCCAATTTCGTGTGCCATTTCCGGTGTGGCCTCGCCTGGCGCAAAGGACTGATAGCCATGATAAGCTACAGTTCCGTTTTCTTTACCGAACCGTTTTTTCACAGCCATCATCTCAAACCGGGCGGTATCCGGCAAGCAATTGACACCACTCACAAACTGCTTCTTGGCACCCTCTTCCTCGTCCGGTGTCCCAGCTTCCTGCGTGGTCTTATTTTGATCCACCGCATAGCGGATGACATCCTCCAGGCTTTCTGCTGAAACAAAAGCTGGGTTTGTAGTTTTCTCTGGGTTCTCAATGTAGATCACCACATCTCCCAGCCAGCCTTTGATGCGCCACAGAGATGTAACCGCCATTAGACACCTCCCGGTAGGATGAAGACTTTGGTCAGCTCCTGAATCACATCCAGAAGCTGATGGTAAGCATCATCATAACGCTTGGCATCAATCACATTCAGGCGGTGCGCTTTCGCAGCAACCTGATTCATGTTGTTTGCGATGTTACGCAAGGCTGTCATCAGTGCCCAGTATTCAAGCGGGGGAGATGCCTTGGGCTGTACTCCTGCAATGAGCTGCCGGAGGTAAGGTTCTCTCGTCCGAAAACCGCAGGCTTTATAATCCGAATTCAACTTGTCCATCAATTCGTCTGTGAGCCACACCTGTACATGACGGTTATAAATTCCGGCATGAGGTGTGGCCTTTTTTTCTTTTTTTCGGTCATTTTAGGATCACCTCCTAAAGTTGAAAATGGTACATAATAAGAGGGAGTTTCAGGGGGTGTCCCCCTGACAAGCTGGCCAAGGTAGCAACTTGGCGATGCTTGCGAAAGTATTGCAGATTCACTGCCCCCTGGGCAGTCCCTCCGGGCGGACCGGCTGAAAGAAAGTTGATTTCTGCACACCTTGAAAAATGGCCATTTTTCAAGGTGCCATGCAGTGTGCAAAAATAGGGGGGCAAAAGCAACCCATTTTAACGTTCCAGGTCATGCCTTTCGGGTGTTTTGCTGCGCCCAAGGACGTGGCAAAGCATATCGTTATAGTCCTTTCCGTGGGATGGCAATGCAATCTTTACGATGTATTTTTCGGACAAAGCGGCCTGCAAAGACTTCGCTGCAAGCTGTCCAGTGAGGTCGTTATCCAGCCGAAGAACAATCTGACGAATCTCTGGTGCACAGATAAAAACTGAGAAAGAGCCGGAGGAATTGTAATTTCTGAGTCCTCTTTTGAGGGCTTATATACTCCCGCAAGAGACAATAGGTGTGCGGTGCGAAAGTCTTTGCCGCTCATTTTTGCCATGGTGGCATAGGATAAAAGATCAATGGCAGCCTCAAATAGATGTACAGTAGGGGAACTGATTTGGGCTGGAAGACAGAATGAAAATCGCTTATCACTGCCACCGGCCTCGCCCTTAAAGTTGGATTCGGTGCCCCGAAGGGCGGCATATTTCGGCTGCCCTTCGGGATCGAATCCAACGAAAACGGCATTGTGATAGGGATAGCTTTCATAGATTTGGCCAGTGTTCATGCAAGATTGGATGATCTCACCATCAATACCTCGGCCCTGTAAATAGGAGAAAACTCGGTTGGAATACCGACAACGCTGAGGTAACTTGAACTCCTTTTTTGGTTCTTTTTGGGCTTGGTATATTGGGGCAGGCATGGAAACTGCCTGGCCTAAAATGCGTCCAACTGCATCCATAAACGACATTTCTTTGACCTTGATGAGATAATCTAAAGCGGATCTTCCGCCGATTCCTCTGGAAAACCAATACCATTTTCCGTTGCTGATTTTCAAAGAATCATGCTCTCTGGTGTAATAAGTATTTCCTGCAAAATGCACCAGTTCGTCCGGCTCAAAGGTTTTTAAGTAGGTGAGCAAGTCCATTTCTTTTGCTTTTTCCACTTGCTCTCGTGGGATATACGGCACTGTTTTTACCTCCTATCTGTGCAAAACTTGGTGCGAAATTAAGAAAACCCGACTGATTTTCGGCTAGAAATCAGTCGGGTTTTGCGTCGGATTCGTTGTTATTGCTGCACAAAAATGTTATGATTTTGTTTTCCTTAATGCTTTTTTGCAGCTCATTGATGCACTTAACATCGGCAAGCCGAATGCCTGGCAAACTCAGGATCTCATCCAATGTTATGGAAAGAATATCTTTTTCTGTGGTGAATCCGGCTTCCAAAAGCTTGCTGATGGTATTTACACTTTTGTGGTTCACTGCCATATTGTGTCCTCCTTTGCTTCGATTTTCTACGGTACACGCTCACAGTAGACCACATATCGATACCGACCACCGGAACCATATGGGTGGCAGGTCAGCAAGGTTAGCAAGTCTCGTCCTGTCTGGATGAGAACCTTGCTGACCTCATACGGCTCGATAATCTGAATGTCCACTACTCGATAAGTGAGAGTGTTCCATAGGTTGGTAATGGTGACTTCATCTCCAATTTCAAGCAATTCTATGTGCCGAAAAAGAAGAGCACCATTCCAGCCACGATGCCCCGCAATCACAGAATTGGTGTTGCTTCCGCCGATTGGTATGGAAGTTTGGGACAGCTGAGCAGCTCCATTTGCTAAGTGTTCCTCTGTGGCTCCCAGGAAAAGTGGCAGCTCCAAATCCATCTTTGGGATGGATATAATCCCAAAGACTTCGTCTTCAATTCCGTAATCTTCCAGGTCAAATGCTGGTTTCTCATAGCTCCATGCATCGCACAGATCAGACTGCCCGTCTATCCATATATGCTGATTATAGGATTGCATGGCCTGCAAAAGTTCAGGGTATTTGACGTTGACAGGCTCCGTTTCTGCTGCCTGTTTGTCGGTGGATTGAGGCTTATGGATGGGTTCTGTGGATGCAGTTTTTGAGGTGTTTTCCCGAAAACGCTGCACGGCCTGATTGGATGTATTGCTACTTTTCCAGGCATGCATGGTAGGGTAGAGTATGAGAAACAAACCGGATACGGTAAGCAAGATGCAAAGAAGAACGAATAGAATTGTTCTTTTTTTCATGAGTGCTTCCTCTTAAAAAGCTTTTTGCAGGTAACCGAAACTGCGATCAGAAGTGCCAATACTGCAAAAATCACAAGTCCGTATTGAATACCTTCCCAGTATTTGGACATCCAGGTGGACGAAGAGGCCCCAGCCTTTAGTGGATTGGGTTCGGATTCGGGTATAATCTGAACGTCCTCTGTTTCCACCCGATGCCCCCGCACCAGTAGCCGATGGGAGTTGATGCCATAGGGGACACAGGTTAGAAGAGTCACAAAATCCTGGCCCGGTACGATGGACAGATACTGGATTTCGGATGGCAACACTGTCAAGATACGGTCTACCTCGTATACAAGTTTTTCGTCCAAAACATGGATGAAAAACTGATCTCCCTCTTCGAGAAGCTCCAGGTCTGTAAACATCCGTGCAGTAGCCATAGCACTGTGAGCGGAGATGACTGCATGGGTGCTCTTGCCGCCGATTGGAAGGGAAGTGTTGGGCATATGTCCTGCTCCTTTTGCCAACGAGTCGTCACCGGTGCCGTGATAAATGGGCAGCATCACATCGATCCTGGGAATATCTACATAGCCCATAACCCCATTCTCTGCGGCATTTAGGATGTCTTTGTAGGCAACCCCGTTGCTGGTGGTGTAATCCACCAGAATTCCTGTTGACAATTCCAGATTGTAGCGTTCCGCTATGGCACGATCTGCATCCAGCTCGGTCTGCGTCCTGGCCTCTACAGCCTCTTCGTATTGGCTCAATACTTGCGACTGATGCCGGGTCATATAGTTATTGCTGACGATGGGATAGGCCAACAGGGAAATGCCGAGAAGGGACAGGAGGATCAGAATGGCGTAAATGCATAGTTTCTTTTTCAAAAGATGTCCTTTCTATTCTGGAAGATTCCCAGAGAGGTCTCTCTGGGAATCTTCCGGGGTTCTTTAGTGTTTGACATTCTTTTTCTGTTTGGCAATCACGACACCCAAACAAGCGAGGCCGGCACAGAGCAGGAGTGCACCACCAACGGCAAACATCCAGGTACCACGATCACCGGTTCCAGGCAGGTCAAAGCCCTTGGTGTTCACAACAGACAGGGGGACAATGGCACTCAAAGAGCTGTTGTCCTCGGTCATTTTTACGGGATCACCATTAACAGTAGCGGTTGCAGTGACGCCTTCCTTGCCACAAACCGAGCAAATGGTGCCGTTGCCCTTGGAGGTGATGACTACTTTAATAGCATCCTTCAGGAGAGTGTAGCCTGCATCGGTGGCTACCTCTGTGATGGTATAGGTATCATCCTCCAGACCCTTGACAACGACCTTACCGGGCTGGCCACCAACTGAAACAGGGACAAACTTGGTAGCTTGGGCTTCCTCAGCCATATGATCGGTCACATAGTAGATACCTTCCGCATCATTGAGCTGAGCTTTTACCCAATAGTTGTCGGTATCGTTGTGGATCACAAACTGCACATTTGCAAAGTTGCCCTTGCTGTCACTGAACTTCTTGGTGAGATCCATGCCATAGCTGTAGAAGTGGCAATCGTCCTGCAGAGTGTCGTAGTAGGAGGTGTTGGTACGCTTCCAGGTGAGGATTACGGTGTTGGGGTTGCCATTGTCACCATAAACCACATCGGCACTGGAATTGACGGTACCGGTGTAGGTGATGCGGAGGGTGCAGTTGCTATAACCACGGAAGAGGCTGGTAGCATCATAGACTGTATCAGCGTTGTTGATTTCATCCAGACCAGCAGGAGTCATGGCAATTTCCATGGTAGTGGCATCGTTGGCAGCAGTGCCATAAGTCACAGTAAATTTACCGGAGGCTTCGTCCCAGGTTGCAATTTTCTGGGTGCAGGCAGCATCCTTGAACCATTCCAGCTTGACGTCTTTCTTATTGTACTCAATACCCTTGGACAGAGTATCGTTGAAGGTATAGGTGGTCAGAGCGGTAGCATTAGAGGTGATTTTGGGCAATGTAGAGATGATCTGGTAGTCCACCACGTCTCCATCGGAGCCGGTGCCGGTGTGGGTATAGCCGTCAGCGATGTCGTCTGTCTTGCCGTTATGCTTGCCGGTATCGGGCTTGGACTCTCTCAAGGTCTTTTCCAGAGTCGGCTGATCCGTCTCATTCTTGGGGTAGACAGTGACATCATAATTCCATTCCTTGCCGTCAATGGTGGTCATGGGGAGGCTGACAAAGAAGGGAGCAGTAGTGGTAAACACGTTTTCAGGTACATAGGTCTCGACTACGAGGTAGAGGCCCAAGGCAAGGCCGTTTGTAGAGGTATGACCGTTCTGGTCGGTCTCAGGCAGATTTGTGCCGCCCTGTTCTGCAACAAACTGTTCCAGAGCATTTTTCAGATTGGAGACATTTTCCTGCTGCTTGGTATTCAGTGCGTCAATCAGCTTATCCGAAGTAAAGTACAGAGTCTTGTTTTCAGAACGGTAGGCATCCGCAGCGGACAGACCCAGAGCGGTGAGCAGCTGCGTGGTAGCCTGATTTTCGGCCATGGCATACAGTACCATATCCTTGTAGCCATCCGCCTCCTGTGCGGAGTAGGTGGTGATGTCGGCAACCTTCACATAGGTGAAGACGACGCCCTGAAGGGCATAAGGGGCCATGGCTTCTTCTACAGCCTTGTCAGGCAATCCGGTGGAAATGTAGGTATCCCATTCCAAAATGCCTTCTTTGTTGGCAGAGGTAAAATCGTACTTGTACAAGCTGAGACTAGCCGTGCGGCTGGTATCAATGGTGGCGGTGGGAGCAGTGGCAGCAAAGGCCACAGATGCAAGGCTCAGACACAGAGTCAGAGCCAAAAGAAGAGACATGAACTTTTTCGTGATTTTCATGGTTAATATTGTTTCCTTTCAATTTTATAGTAGTTTGTAGTGACCCGAATTGTCACCTGGAATAATCAAAAAAGAAAGGAGCATCTCTGCTCCAATAGACGGGAAGGATTATGATTTACACCGCTTTCTTCTTTTTTCGGCCGGTAAATGTCAAAGCACTTGCCGACAGCAGAACGAGTGTCATGCCGAACGGCACGGCGATAAAGCCATCCGATCCGGTGTGGGGCATGGAGAAGGAACCACTATTGACGGCGGTAAAGGAAATATCTCGGCTGCCGTCTTGGGGCAGCTCTCCAACAAAGATAGGCTCAGTCATGAGGGTGTAACCCGGCTGTGTGGCCGTCTCAGTCAATCGATATTGGATGTGCCGCTTGTCTGTGCTGATAGCCAGACCGGTAAATGCGACGGTTCCATCTGTACCGGTGGTCAGCGAGCCATTGGAGAGACCGGGACTGGTGCAGCCACCGGGCATAAATTTGGAGCTTTCCTTTCTGAAAACAACCGGCTTCCAGGTGGTTCCATCGTCCTCACTGTATTCCAACAGGAATGTAATGCCGGACAGAGGCTTGCTTTGCAAATCTACTTTTCGGATGGTAATGGAACCCAGCAGGGGATGGTTGACAAAGGTTAGAGTGTTGGTTCCGGGCTTCAGAGTGATTTCCTGGGTCTGTTTTTCAGACTCGTAACCGTCCGGAACAATTTCAGTCACACGGTATCGACGATCCACGTTGACCTCTGGAAGATCGATTCGGCCATTAACATCTGTGGTGTAGGTGCCAATCTTCCAATAGCCAATACCAGGAATCCATTCTTCCACCTGAAAAGAGATGCCGGCAATGTTGCCATCGTCTGCCTGCTTGAGAATGTCAAGTTTTGCCTTTTCCGGAGCATTGTTGATGGTCATAGTCATTTTGCCACCGCCGGTAAGACCTGTGATTTTCACTTTTTCCAACCGACAGTCGCCATTGGCGTCTTTGACAAAATCACCCGGGCCAAAGGTTTGATGAAAGGTGGTTTTTCCATCCTTTTTTACCGTGATTTCCCAGGAGTCAGGGAATACATGCCCAGCACCGTTTTGACTCAGAACTTCCAGGAACGTGTATTCACCATCCAAAAGGTCTTCAAAGGTGTAGACCTTTGTTCCGGCCTGATTATAAGACTTATCGGTCTGATAGACCTGGCCTCTATCATCGGTTTTGCCAAACCAGGACTTGTTTTTATCCCAGTGGTAGAGCTTGAAACAGTAGTTTTCCACGTTATAGTCATCCGAGGTCTTGGCTATGGTTGCAGTACCGGGAATTTGACGGTTGTGGATGGTCATGGTCATCTTGCCGCCACCAGTAAGACCGGTAATGCTGATTTGATTCAGCCGACAGTCACCATTGGCATCCTTGACAAAATCCTTGGGACCGAAGGTCTTGTCATAGACCGTCTTACCGCCATTTGTAACGGTGATTCGCCAGGAATCCGGGAATACATACCCGGCTCCTTTTTGACTCAGAACTTCCAGGAACGTATATTCACCGTCCAGAAGGTCTTCAAAGACATAGGTCTTGTTGCCAGACTGATTGTAAGTTTTGTCGGTCACATAAGCCTGTCCGTTGCGATCCGTTTTAGCGAACCAGGATTTACGGTCTCCGTGTTTATACAGCTTGAAGCAGTAATTTTCTACATCGTCGCTATCGGAGGTTTTTTGCAAGGCGGCGGTTCCGTAAAGAATCTCCTTTTTTAGCTTGAAGTAAGCTGGTACAGGGTCATATGGAGCATTGCTCTTGTCTGGAGGAGATGCCATGGTCTGGTTGTTGCCGTCCAGATAGAAAATCCTGAACAGGCAAGCGGGATTTTCGGGATTTGGAATATCTCGTGAAGCAGTAAATGATAAATCTCCCCAAGAAGCTCCCTTGGGAGCAGTGGCAGTCAGAGTGTTGCCGCTCTGATTGATGGTCACAGGGGATTTAGAGGAGAACTTATAGCGGCCCAGGACACCATTGCTGTCTGTCAGGGAGACAGAAAAGCTGCCATTGGGCTGTTGCTTCATGGTGTGTGTAGGGGCATCGCTAAGCCGTTTTTGTGTAAAACTAGGGATCACAAGATGGAGCGCCAGATCCGTACTAATAATGTCGTATTTGGCACGAATGCCCTTGAGATAGTGATCGGTACCATCAAGGTATCGGACTCCCTTGCTGGTATTATCAAACTGATTGATGAGGCTGGAATTCGTACAGCTATAGGGAGCTGTTGAGTTTCGCATTCCAATGACAATCTCCCAGATAATAATCTGAGTGGCAACCTCCCACTCTACACTTTCTACAGAACTTAGATTATCTGGATGATGGATGTTGCTATACAGCATTGCCAGACCGATAGTTTTTTGCTGATCTCTTGTTAAGTTGGATTTCCAATCGCCATTAATGCCGCTGTTGCTGCCGCTGCCGTAATCTACACCGGAATCAACGGGGGTGTCTGGCTCAATACAGTAGGCAACCTTGTAGCGGCCGTCAACATGTAGGCGCATGATATAGAGGTGATCCATGTCCATCGTATGTTTACCGTCTTTGAGGGTATAGGTGTATTTGAAATTCGGTGCACTTTCGTTCGTACGGTACACATATCCCTGCATCCACACGGTGTTGATGCTACTAAGGGGGACATATCCTTCTGGAGTGGGGCCATTGATTTGTGGCTCCAATCTAATTTCAGAGGGCTTTAACTCCGAAAGCAGCGGTTCCGTTGGCTCTGTAGGAGCCTCGGAAGAAGTCTCTGGTGCAGTCTCAGTGCTAGCCTCTGTGATAGGTTCTGTGACAGGCTCTGTCGGTACGTCTGTAGGTTCTGGTTCTGGTACAGGAGCTGAGGGAACGGGCTCTGTTGCAGCCTCCTCGACAGGTTCTGTGACCGATTCGGTAGCCGGCTCTGTGGTATCAGCTGGAACAGAAGACTCATCTGTGGTTTCCGATATGGTTGACTCCGAGACCTCCGTTTCTTCTGTAGGATTCGATGGCTGGGGCTGGCTTTCCTCTGGCATAGAGGCCGGTTGAGTATCTTCTGCCGATACTTCTGTGGGTTCGGTTTCCTGAGGTTCAGTTTGTTGGGGTTCTACAACGGATGCTGCAAGAGTAGACGCTGGGAGTAACCCAACAAATAGAACCATAACTAGGAACAAGGATAGAACCCGCAGCTTGGTCTTTTTCATGTTTTTACCATCCTTTCATTAAATTTTGCCTGGAAAAAGGCACCTTCCCCAATTGCGGAAGGTGCCCGATCTATGTTAACACCTGCATTCAGGTGTTTTTTTGGGGTGAAACAGAAAAGCGGAGCTGTTCAAAGCAGCTCCGCAAAGGAAAAATCAAATTAACCATATAGATGGTAGTCTACAAACTCCCCATCACTGTTTATCTGGATAATACAATTATAGCGGTATCGTGCATCACTTGTAAAACCGTCATCATTACCATCACTGGCAATTAAATCACTTTTTGTTGCTTCTATTCCTTCACAAATAACGGACTTAGCATGCTCAAGTGAGGTGTAATTATATCCCCAAGGGGGAAAATACCCAGAGTTACCCAAATTCAAAGAAGTATCAATGGTGAAACCCACAGATTGAGCATAGTTGCGGGCATAAGCTTCCAGAGCAGGAATGTCCGCCTCTGTTACTGCGGGTTCGGGTGCAGGCAACTTGTCAATGCTCCGGGTCTCAGTCTCTCCACACCGGGAGCAGGTACGGGTCTGCTGGCCCTCAGACTCGACGGTAGGCTCTACGGTGGTCACCCAATCACTGTAATTATGTCCCAGCATCTCGGTATGGTCTCCTACCCAACCATCCCCACAGGCGCAAGTGTATTTCGTGTAACCTTCCGTGATACAGGAGGGAGGGGTTGTAACGGCAATATAATGGTGGGTATGGGCAGGTTCAGTCTCTTTAGGTTGAGTAGGCGCAGGTTCGGTTGCTTTGGGCTGGGTAGGTGCAGGACTTTGCTCCTTGTTGGAATCTACTTTGTTTTCATCTTCCGGTTTCTGCTCTTTGGGCTGAGTTTCCTTCGTAGTGTTTTCTTTCGGCTGGTTATTGTTGCTGTCGGTTTTTCCATCCGTCTTGCTATTGGCCTTACCGCCTGTTTTATCGTCCTTCTTACCAGCTGTCTTGTCCGTGGGCTTTTTCCCGTTGTTTTTTGAATCCTTGGAACCGGGAGCCTTTTTGTCTGCACCATTGGTGGGAGCTGTCGTTTCCGTTGTCTGCTCGGTACTTTCCGTAGTGGCCGGGGTATCGGATTTCCCACAGGCGGACATGGAGAGAGCAATGCTCAACGCCATGCCGATGCCCAGTAATTTTTTTGTCCAATTATTTGCGTTCATTTCAATTCCTCCATTGATCTTTGATGTTTACGAAAAATTGTCTGCCGGAACCCCCATGAGGCCCCGCAGTGCGATACCAAGAAATTCTACGATTAAATTTGCTACCAAGGGAACCCCCAATGGGCTGAGTCCAAATGACACAAGCACCAGGATTGGTCCCTGGGTTCCTCCATCTGCAATCCACAGCCCTATTGCAACGATAAAAAGCAGAACGGACACAATGGCTAAAAGACCGGTAGAGACAAGCACAACGAATTTGCAGAAGAGATATACAATTCCCAATGCTAAAATCAATGGAATTGATAATATTCGGAGGATAATTTTTATTATTCGCATAGATTCGCTTCCTTTCTTTCATTCGTTTATAACCTCTACAAGAATTTTAACACACTATTTCGTGCCGTGCAATAGACATAGTGAACAAATAAAAACTCCGACGCCAGCGGTGTCGGAGTTGAAAATTGGCAGCTATCGTTCTGGGCTTTGCTCATTACGATGAATGGAACTTGTCCGGTGCTTCACAGAATGGATGAACTTTTTCAGAGATTCATTTTGAACGACTAATTCCTGATTCTTTCTTTCCAATGTAGTGTTGGCGGTAATTAGCTCCTGATTTTTTTGTGAATCTGATAAAACTGCTCTTTTACATTAGAAAGCTCCTTGTTCAGCCGTCCGATCTCATTGTATGCATCGATGATTTGAGCTACCACCTCCTGTGGATTGAGTTTATCTTTGTCGTTGCTTTCTTTCAAGTTTTGAAAGGAGGTTACAGCGGAAGCAATTGAATCGATTTTGGCAGTTCGTTCCTCAATTTTTGTAATGTTAGGCTTAAAAGCTTCGAATGCTTGATCCATTCGGTCCACCTTTGGCTTTATATCAGCAGTATCAGCCTTTGTACTTTGGATTACTGTGCGGTCTTTAATTGATTTAATCAGTTCGATGACAACCGTACCCAAAATAGTAAGTAAAGTTATCAAAATTCCTTCCTTCATATCCATACCTTCCTTAGCCCAGATAGTATAGGCGAACACCAGCCCTACTGCGGCCAGCACATATATGTACCATCCATCACCACAATTGTTGCATTTACTTCTCATACGACTCTCCCTTATTTTATATTGCAAATGTATAATTTGTCAAATTTTATTAGTATGTGGCTGCTTTTATGAAATTTGTGGGCATAAGAAAAGTCCGAACCCACCGAGTTCGGACTTTCGGAAGATATATTTACGCAATCATTGCATCATGCATGGCCAGTTCCGGAGATTTGTTTTTGCGGTGTGGAGATGAATCAGGTGGTGCACCTGGAACGAATATTTTAAATCAAGAGGTAGGATTATGCGTTGACTGGTTTGACGCCACAAGTACTTCCCAATATCCATTTCGCTTGCCATTGACACGGCGGATGTAACCTTTTTCCTGAAGTGCGATGGTACGATTCTTTATGGTACGCTCAGACTTCCCGATGTGCGATGCCAAGTCCTTTTGCGTTATTTTGGGGTTTTCAGCAATGGCACGAAGCACAGCCAGTTCTTCCAAAGTGCAATTATTGCACTTTGGATTCGCTCCAGTTGCACTTTTGGAATCGTGTTCACGCATATAATCTACATGAATATATCGATTCTTTAATTCGTGCTGAGAATCCATCAGCAGATTATCAAAAAATCGCTCCAGATATTCCGTTGTAGCGTGGATTCCTTTTTGAAGGTCGTTGAAATTGGCACGAACCAGAGCATTACGAAAGTACCAGGAGTTTTCTGCAAAGACATCATTTTTGACCTGAAAGCCAAAGGTTTTCAGATACTTAATAATAAATACTGCTGTTGAGCGGGTGTTTCCTTCACAGAAAGGATGAATCTGCCAAATGCCGGAAGTGAACTGAGCGATGTGTCGAACCGCTTCTGAAATTGACAAGTTTTCATAGAAAAACTGCTTTTCCTGTGCAAAATCGTAATCCAGAGTGTCTCGAATGCTGCCATAGGAGGCATAAATTACGGTGTCACCGTTCAAAACCCATTCTTTTTTGCTGATGTTGTATGTCCTGATTTTACCGGCGTGGTCAAATACGTCAGCGAATAGGCGGCGGTGAATATTCTGTAATTCAACCGGTGAAAACTGAAAGGTTTTTTCACCAAGGATTTCAGCAATCCGAACGGATACCATATCGGCTTCCATCGTCTCATCTTCTACCGATTTTCGATCTTGTCGAACTTCATAATAGCTGTTGATACGCTGCTTTGCGGCAGACATATCAATGTTACCTTCGATATGCTCTTTGGCAGTTTCCAACAGGTAGTCCGATGTTTTCAGTCCATCCACTGCCTGAAGACCAATGGCAGTTTGCCATGCTGCACTTTTTTCCGCACGCTCCGGCTCGCCCTGCTTGATATATTCCTGCAATTCAAGTTGCCAATTCAATTCTTTGCTCATGTCAGTCATCTCCCTTATGGCACCGATTCTTTGAATTCCTCAAAGCGTTATCTACCACATATTGTATCACTGTTTTGGATGTGTATCAACTGATTTGGAGCAATGGATTTATTCTCTGAGAACCAAACAAAATTTTGAGGATCATCCTTATAGGTGTGCTTCCGTTTTAATCTTGTGTGGTGGAAGTCTGTGCATTATCGTCCCTCTGGTTCGTGGCTTCGAGGCTTTTTCTCGCTGGATTTGGCCTGCATCAGCCGCTTGATTTCCTCTCGCATGGAATTCTGCTCATTCTGAACGGGATCGGCACTCTTGCCTTCCATGTTGAGCTGTGCGTCCAATTCTGCCAATCGTTTGCTCTTTTCAGTCAGTTCTGCTTCTTGGGCAAATGGTTTTCCGAGTTCGGCCTGTGCTGCCTGCTGCTGTTTTTCCAGAGTTTCCAGCTGTTGCTGTGCAGCTTCCAGCCGCTTGGGGATGCCTTCCAGGACATTATCGATTCTGGTGATATTACCACGTACATCGGTACCTAAGGTCACATGATGGGTCACAGCGCCGGTCAGGGAAATCTGAAAAGTTCTGGTGAAACCATCAAAGGAAAGCTCCATATCAAAGCCACGGTAATGGCCCAAGGACACAGGTTCTGAGTTTTTTACAGTTGTACAGGCGGCTAAAATTGCCTCACCAGCGGCTTCTTTCTCTGAGAAGTGCGTCTTCCCAATGGTAATACCAACGAAGCTATCTTTCAGCTGCGGATGCTGCGTTACGGTCTGAATGTCGGACTGAAAGCCTTGCATCAGGCTGTGCTGTGCCTCAATCTCAGCGGGAAAATATTTTAGCAGCTTATCCTCCAGTCGGTACTGCTGGCTCTGATGGTCGGCTTTCAGCACCTTCAGACGTGCCACATCAATATCCAAATCCATTTTCTCTTTGATGAGGGGATTCCCCGCACAAAGAGCCTTGATTTCTGCATAGGACAGTACCTGTTCGTCCACATCCTCACAGCTCCGGACAGGGGACTTGCTGGTCATGATCTGGGAGATGAACTTCTGCTTGTTTTCCAGAGTCTGATACAGGTAGGCATCGAAGGTTCCCTCTGTGACATACTGGTACACCTGGACTTCCTTGTTCTGATTGCCCTGGCGGATGATACGGCCATTTCTCTGGGTCATATCCGAAGGTCTCCAGCCCACATCCAGATGATGTAAAGCAATCAGACGATCTTGACAGTTAGTACCGGCTCCCATTTTCTGAGTACTGCCCAGCAGCACACGAACCTGACCGGCCCGTACTTTCGCAAACAGATCTTTCTTTTTTACCTCAGTGTCGGCATCATGGATAAAGGCAACCTCCTGCTCCGGTACACCGGCTGACAAAAGCTTGTTTTTAATGTCGTTGTACACGCTGAAGCTGCCATCGGCTTTCGGAGTAGATAGGTCACAAAACAGAAGCTGTGTCAGTTTATCTGCTTTGCCTTCCTCCCAAATACGGAGCACATTGCGAACACAGGCGTTGAGCTTGCTGTCCGGGTCATCCGGGAGCAGGGGATTTATGAGCCGCTGATCCAGGCCTAGCTTGCGGCCATCGGATGTTATTTTCAGCATGTTATCCACCGATGGATCAACAGCACCGCTGTGAACGGCACCAGCACGCTTGGATAGCTCTTGTACCAGGGCTTTCTGGTGTTCAGAGGGCTGCACTACCACCGTTTCAAACTTGGCGTCGGGAACAGGCAAATGAAGCTGGTCGGCGGTTTTGACGTCGGCAATTTCTTTGAACATGCTCATAAGTTCAGGAAGATTGAAGAACTTGGCGAAGCGGGTTCTTGCCCGGTAGCCGGTGCCCTCCGGGGCCAGCTCGATGGCGGTTACGGTCTCACCGAAGGTGGAAGCCCAGCAGTCGAAGTGGGTCAGGCCCTTCTTCTGAAGCGTATCATATTGAAGGTATCGCATAACCGTGTAAAGCTCGGTCATGGAATTGCTGACAGGGGTGCCGGTTGCAAAGACTATGCCACGTCCGCCGGTCAGCTCGTCCATATACTGACATTTCATAAACATATCAGAGGACTTTTGCGCCTCTGATGTGGATAATCCTGCCACATTTCGCATTTTTGTGTATAAAAACAAGTTCTTAAAAGCGTGGCTTTCATCTACAAAGAGACGGTCAACAGCAAGCTGTTCAAAGGTGAGTACATCGTCCTTTCGGTCGGTAGCGTTCAGCTTATCCAGCCTGGTTTGCAGCGACTTTCTCGTTTTTTCCATCTGCTTGATGGAAAAATTCTCACCATGGCTGTATTGAAGCTCTACAAGAGCATGTTCAATTTCTTCTATTTGTTGCCGTAGGATACGCTCCTGACGTTCTGGTGAAATGGGGATTTTCTCAAATTGGCTATGCCCAATGATAACGGCATCATAGTCACCCGTAGCGATGCGGGAACAGAACCGTTTGCGGTTATGGGGTTCAAAATCTTTTTTTGTGGTCACCAGAATATTGGCAGATGGATAAAGCCGTAAAAATTCAGATGCCCATTGGTCTGTGAGGTGATTGGGTACGACAAAGAGAGATTTTTGACAAAGCCCCAACCGTTTAGCTTCCATGGCAGAGGCTACCATTTCAAAGGTCTTGCCTGCGCCTACTTCGTGGGCCAGCAGGGTATTGCCACCATAAAGGACGTGTGCAATGGCATTTTTCTGATGCTCTCGCAGTTGAATTTCCGGGTTCATTCCACCGAAAACGATATGACTTCCATCGTATTCACGAGGGCGGGTTGCATTAAACAGATTGTTATATTGCTTCACCAACACTTCACGGCGGCGAGGGTCTTTCCAAATCCAGTCCCGGAAGGCATCCTTGATGGCCTGCTGCTTCTGCTGGGCAAGAGTGGTTTCCTTTTTGTTCAGTACCCGCTTTTGCTTGCCATCTGCATCCTCAACGGTGTCATAGATGCGAATGTCCCGCAGATTCAGTGTGTCTTCCAGAATCCGATAGGCATTGGCACGGTCGGTGCCATAGGTGGTGTAGGCGGTAACATCGTTGCGTCCGGTGTTGGTCTTGCCACTGATCTGCCATTCAGCAGTCATGGGGGCAAACTTAACAGTGATCGAACGTCGTAAATAATATGGAGTTTCAAAGGTCTCCAGCATAAATTGCTGGACATATTGAGGAGCAATCCAGGTAGCACCTAAACGCACATCAATCTCCGATGCGTCTAAGTCCTTGGGCTGAGTCTGTTCCAATGCCTGGACATTGACGGCAAAGGCAGGATTGTTTTGCGCTGCCATTTTTGCAATGCTCAGCTTTTCACGTACATTTCCGGACAGATATTCGTCCGCTGTCTGCCAGCCAGCTTCCGGAGCAGAATCTGCGGTAGGGTCCTTGAAAATAATCCCATGCAGTTCCTGGACGATGGCAGATACCTCTTTTCCACCTAAAAGGTCGGACATATAGGACAGATCCACCTTGCCACGCTCTCCAATGCTGACCGCCAGAGCCTCACTGGGCGTGTCTACCCGGAGAATTTTTTTCATGGGCCGTATGGTACGCTTATAAAAAATGTCAGCCTTGCTCTTCAGCTGCTTGTTCTCATCGATGTTCTCCAGAGAACAAAGCAGGTAGTAGGAAGAATCTTCCGCAAACGCCTGAGCATTGGCTCTGGAATTGATTAGTCCGTACTGCTGGGTAAAGGAATCATACGCAGTTTCCAACTGCCGCTGCTTGGCTGTGATCTGCTCATCTGGCCAGTCCTGGAGCTGATAATCAATCAGCTCCCGTACAATCTGCCGCAGAGCAATCATGCCCTTGATTCGTCCCTGAGCGGTTCCATTCAGATCAGTGTGCCGCATAACAGAGTTCTCACGGAAATAGACCTCTCCGTTAACCACAGCATAGGAGAAGTTCTTGATACTGGGGTCAGCAGGAATGGTTTCCGGTACATCACCCAGTACTTCCACCTCGGCCAGTTCTGCGGGCTGATAGGTGCCGCCGATGTGCGAAACCGCTTCTTTCAGCTGGTCACTGAGTACAGCTCCATCAATGGGGAGAACTGTGATGTCATTGCCATACCGAGTGCTTTGTGTGGCCAGATTACCGAGCACCATTTCAGGATGATCTAAGAAATAGCTATTGATGGCTAAACCATCTGAGGTTTGCCCCAGATGTACCCAATCGGGATCAATGTCAATGGGATATTCTCGTTTTTGCAAAAAGATGATGTCGGATACCACTTCTGCACCAGCGTTAGCCTTAAACGCATTGTTGGGTAGCCGGATGGCTCCAAGCAGTTCTGCCCGCTGTGCCAGATATTTCCGTACATCGGGGGATTTCTGATCCATGGTGTAGCGACTGGTGACAAAGGCAATCACACCACCCGGACGCACCTGATCGAGAGATTTTGCAAAAAAGTAGTTGTGGATGGAGAAGCCTAACTTATCATAAGGTTTATCGGAAACTTTGTAGTTGCCGAAGGGAACATTGCCAATGGCCAGGTCATAGAAATCTCTGCGGTCGGTGGTTTCAAATCCGGCTACCGTGATTTCTGCATTGGGATATAGCTTTTGAGCAATTCGGCCTGTGATGGAGTCCAGCTCCACACCATACAGACGGCTGTTTCTCATGGTATCCGGGAGCATACCAAAGAAGTTACCGATACCCATGGAAGGCTCCAGGATGTTACCGGTCTCAAAGCCCATATTGCCAACGGCCTCATAGATGGCTTGGATGATTGCAGGACTGGTGTAGTGAGCATTCAGGGTACTTGCCCTTGCTGCTGCATATTCGTCTGAAGACAGGGCAGCATGAAGTTCTGTGTACTCATTGGCCCAGCCGTCCTTCTTCTCGTCGAAGGCATCCGCCAGACCACCCCAGCCAACATAACGGGACAGAATATCCTGCTCTTCCGGTGTGGCGTTCCGATTTTCAGCTTCCAGTTTTTTCAGCAGGTTGATTGCATCCATGTTTGCACGGAACTTGGCCTTTGGGCCACCTTCCCCGATGTGCTCATCTGTGATGTGGAAGTTTGCTGCAGCAACAACAGGCACTTCCTTGGTTTGAATTGCAATTTTAATCTGTTCCACAACATCCTGAATCTCAGGGTTAACCCAGTCCGCAACCTTGGTATAGTCCTGCACCAACTTATCCTGTCCATCAATGCACTGTATGAGATCCAGACTTCCAGGGAGAGGGTTTGGCACCTTTGCTGCACCCAGGGCTTTTATCTGCTTTGTAGGCAGGTTTCGATAGGCACGGAGGGCATCTTCAAAGGTGATGTATTCTGTCAGTGCCAGCGGCCCTCGCACTTGCAAGTCCTCCACCACATAGAAATAGTCGATAAAGTGGTCGGGCTTTTCAATAACCATATCATAGGGGAGATTGTTTTTTTCGGCAGGATACACATCCATGGTTTCCGCAGCGGACTCAGTCTTTCCGTTTAGAAGCTCCTGCCGTGCCTGCCAGTAGTTTGGGAAAAACTGAGCTACATTCTCATTGATGATTTTCTCGTATTCACCGGGCTTGAAATACTCGTTGACCGGAGCTTGCATCATTCCCTTGTCCATCAGATCACGGAGAACAATGGTAGCATCGCAATCCTCCTCATAACAGAGGTAGCTGCCCCAACGCTGGGCTACCTCCCGAACCGCCGGGGTTAAACGCTCCTCCAGTATGTCCTTCACCATGACACCGCTGTGACCCGGGGTGCTGACCTCATAGATGCCAGGATACAGCATTTTGCACCGGTCCACCTGTCCCCAAAGCGAATAGGACGGGGCGATTGTGGCAGCTTCCTGTTCAGGAGTTATTGCCGTCAGAAAATCGCTTTTCTCCTGCTCTAAGGCAGGGGCATCCTCGTTGCGTATGCCCTTGGGAAAGGGATTGACCGGCTGCTTAACACCCTGTGTTTCATCGGCAAGCTGCTGTCCTGCCTGAATGGTGTCCAGCTGCTTCTTTTCCTCAGCCGTCAGATAGTGGTCATTGGCAATCAGAGAATCTAGTCGAGATACCACCTGAGACCAGCTTAGCTGTACCGTATCGCAGCCTTCTTTCTTGTAACGGATACCCTTGGCATCGTGATCCTGACTGCTATAGGTCGCACCGGACAGAGCATGGGAATGTCCGCCGGTTCCATGCTCTTGTTTCAGAAACTCTACTTTTTCCTGATTTGTATGGTTCTTTTGCCAGAAGTCATAAATACGGCGCTTCCCACCGGAAATGCCGCTTCCTTTGCTCAAATCTGCATGAATTTCATCATCCGTAATAAAACAACGGACAAGGGGCATTTGTGCCATATCGGTATGATACTCCTGCAGAGGTAGGTCAAGCTCCTGCAAATGCTGCTCCATACGCTCCAACTTGTGATAATGCAAACGAAGCAGAGTGGGATTTTTCCGGAGTTCTTCTCGAAATGCCCCATACTCTGCCAGCAGGGTTTTCCGGAACTCTGGATTTTCCAGTTCTTTTGTAAGAAAGGCAGTTTCATCTGGGAAACCACCGCTGCCTAACTCCTGAATACACGGCATAAGGCCCTGTGCATGAGCTTCTTTGGAAAAGTCCTGTCGCAGATACCAGAAGGACTTTGCCAGTTGTTGACGTTCATAACCGGGAGCCTCGGCAAGCTCCACATTGGTAGCATACTGACCAGCTTCCAGCAATTCTCCAATACGCTTTGCGGCATCCTCCCAAGAAAGAATTTGTGCTTTTTTCTGGTATGCGGCAGCATTGCCGTATGCCAGATGGATGCCATCCTCTGTAAACCATACGGACACATTCAGATTGCCTTCTATGAGTCCGTATCCACCGTGATAAACATCACGCAAAGTGGAGATGATGTCCTCGATGGGCTTCCCCTTCATAAATTCCAAAGCCACTATTTTACGGCCTTCGTCAGTGTTATGGGCAAGCTCCAGCACATGGTCGATGGTGTTTTGGTTAAAAGAAAAAGCAGAGAGTTGTTTACTCTCTGCTTCATCGATGAATTTGATTTGATCACTTTCTGAAAGGAAGAAACTGGCCTGTTCATTCACTTGTTCTTCCTTGCTATCTTCGGATGTTAGATATAAATCAGCTCCGTCATCAGAATCTCTTCGGCCTGTGCTTTGCAGCTGTTCATCAATCCCACCCATGCCATTTGATCTTTGGCTTTCAGCTCTTCGGTCGCTCCGGCTTTCTCTGCCAATTGGGGCATCATCTGTTCCAGACGGCTCTGGGCTGTCTGATCGATTTCCCGAAGATGGGGAAAGAGCTTCTGGGTTCTTACCAGCTGATTGTACAGGATGGGACGGTGCTCCTGTAGATATGCTCGCCGCATCCGACCATACTTGCCAATAGGTGTCTTGTCGTTGTCCATCAGCTCTATATCCGGAATCAGATAATCCCCAGCTTGCTTGTAATTCAGTTCGTTCTTCATCGTGTTTGCTCCTTTCTACGTCTCGTTCATAAGTTTTGACAGATTTTTCAATCTCACGGAGTACCTTTGCGGAAATTTGATTTACAGCATTTCCAAGGGCTGCAATAGTAGAGGAACTATTGAAATCAAAGATTGGCATAAAATCTTCATGGTCAAAATATTGCTCAGGCTCCAAACCGCAGCGTGACATAAGCGTGTAGGAAATGCTGACAGCTGCAGCAGCCTTGAATTTTACACCAATGTTAAGTTCATCATACTCTTCAAGAAATGAGTTGTCAATTATATTCAAGAAATCCAGATGATGGTCTACCCAGTATTCACTGGCCAGTTGCCTGGAGACTTGCTCAATTTGCTCAATCATACTGCACTCATCAGCAGAAACACCAAACGCTGTTTCAATGGCTGCTTGTACAGAGGGATAATGTTGAGGTTCCATTTTCCAGAGGTTGAGTTCTTTGGAACTTCTTCGTGTTCCGGTATCCGCTACATCAAATACATACCGCAGTTTCAAATAGGCACCACTGGTGTCTAACAAAGCAATGCCTTTTGAGCCACGTTTTATATAGCGACGCATTTTCTTGTTCCAAAGGTCATACTCAGCACATGCTGTGGCATCGGGCCTTTGAATATAGATCATTAGCTGGTCAGTATAGGGGTACTTGTACATCCTGGAAGCGGTGGTTAAAAAGCCCGTCCATTCTTTCCAGTTGCTGGTGAGCTGCTTTTCCGCACGGTCTGCCATTTGCGCGTACTGTTCAGCTTTGGTTAGCATACTTCTCACTCCTCTATTTTGTGTTCAGCCTTTTTTCGGTAAGACATAAGAGCTTGATAAATTTCGGCCTCCATTTCCTCTGCGGAAGTATTGGGTGGAAAAAAGCTGCTGATTCTCTCAGCGGGAAGTTTTAGAACAGATGATTTTGAACCATTTTTTCCAATCAGAACATTCAAAATGGCATCTTCATCCAGTAGGCCCTGTTGAGCTAACTTGCGGAGTTCTGCTGCCTGAGCCATAGACGGAGCCTTTCCTTTGCTGCATTCCATTGCCTGAAGCAAAAGATCCTGTTGGGTGCTGTCCAGATATGAGATATGAACAGCGGCTCGTATTGAGAATTTCTCGCAATCTACTAGGTTCAAAAGCGGATCAATTAGATAAGTTAAGCGGATATAGCGGCGAATTTGCTCCCGGCTTTCACCGCTTTCCTCAGCAACAACGTCACGAGATTTTACTCCATTTAACTTGTGCTCCACTGGTGCACAAGTTAAATCCGAACGCTGGCCCTGTCTTTTCATTGCATCTAGCCTAACTTTATAAGCAAAAGCCTTCTCGCTGGGCAGCAGTTTTTCCCGATGTTGAAGGTTACTGTCTACCATTCGGATTGCTGCTTCATTGTCATCCATCTGTTGGATGAGAGCTGGTACAGTAGGAAGCCCGGCCATTTTGGAAGCGGCTACACGATTATGGCCTGCAATGATCTGAAAGCGTCCATCTGGTGTCGGTCGGACGCAAATCGGCTCAATTACACCGTTCTTTTGAATGTTGTCTGCCAAAGCTTGTATTTTAACGTTTGAATACGGCTGAAAAGGCTGTCGCTCCCCTTCGGGTGAGACCCATGGGTCAAGCATATCGAGAGGGAGATTGGTAAGCTGGGTACTTTGTATGCCAAGACCGCCAAAGCCGTCCTGAAATTCCTGTGCATCACGGATCGTCATGGTCAATTTCCTCCTTTAACAGCGTGGCAACATATTCATCGACAAGTTCTTCGCTGTAATCCTCATATTTGCAGAGGTACGTCATATTACGGACACTAGTGTTCCGAATTATTTCGACCATTGATTTGTTGCAACCTTTTATTATGTCGTCCAACTGGGCGATTGGAAAAGCACCAACATAGAAATTGGGTCCAGTCCAAACAGTTGCAATAATCACATCATCTGTCTCAAAGACAATTTCAACAGATTTTTTATAGTCCATACTTTAGCCTCCTAATCGATGTAAAAGTTCACAGGTACAGGTTTCATATTCGATGGAGAGTCTTCCTTTTCCGCCGATCAGCGGCTGCTGCCGCTGCGTAGATTTGGGAGCTTCCACGCTGCGGGAAATCCGGGTTTCCATCAAAAGCTCCGGATACCTTTCCCGCAGTTCCAAGATAATGTCTCGGCTGACATTGTTTCTGCCTACCATAGTGGGCAGCAGACCCAGGACTCGCAAGCTGGGATTGATCTGATTTCGGATGATGTTAATCAGTTCCATCATATCTTCCAGGCCAGAAACTGCAAATTCTTCTGTCTGAACAGGAATCAGTACCTCACTGGCAGCCACCAGAGCATTGGTAAGCAGGATACCCATGCTTGGATTGCAGTCAATAATGAGATAATCATAAGTATCTGCTGGGACAACAGCTCGGAGTACGTCGGATAGGATTCGTTCCCGGAACATGGCCTGCGCCAAAACCATGTCCGCCTTGGACAGGGCCAGAGAGCAGGGAATATAGTCAATCCCACAAGTGGCATGGCGGATCAGCCCATCCGTAGGTGGCAGAGGACGGTAGCTGGCCTTTGCAAACAGATAGTCTGTAATGGTTAAGGCGTCGTCTGCCTGGTGTCCCAGGTAAGCTCGCAGATTGCACTGTGGGTCAAAGTCCAGACACAGCACTTGCTTGTTCTGGGCCACCAGTCCGGCAGCAAGGTTGACGGCGGTAGTGGTTTTACCTACACCGCCTTTCTGATTGGCGATTGCGATAATTCTAGTCTCTTTCATGTTGAATTCCTTCCTTTTTCTTAATGCTTAATAAAAAAGCCAGCCCGAAGGCTGGCTAAATACTTATCTGATTTTGTCTTAGCAATGGATTCACTATTTACTCTGTATTAGTGCTTCGGACAATTTGTCACTGGCATCTCTCAGACTCTTTTGAGATGTTCCAACATAAAAATTTAATGTGGTTGTTGCATTTGCATGCCCCAAGATGTCTTGAACATCTTTGATTGAGGCTCCAGCTTGAATCATTAGTGTTCCGCAAGTATGCCGTAAATCATGAGGGGAGATAGGAGGCAAATCAGAACTCTTCATATATCGAGCCAACCATGTCGTTGGCGTCGATGGAAACACAGGCATTGAAGGATCGTCTTTGCGATGGAACACATAATGACTATTGGTTGTTCTAATGGCCTTATTCTGGTCTATCCATAATGTAAACAATTGATCCATTACATGGAGGGGGACAGGGAGAACTCGTTTTGAATTCTCTGTTTTGGGTGCACTGATATTGACACCAGAGCTGCTTGTATAGGTAATACTGCGCTGAATGTGTATGATGTTTTCTTTGAAATCTATATCTCCCCATTGCAGGCCACAGCATTCTCCTCGGCGGATTCCTACATGTAAAAGGAGCGAAAAAAAGCACTGCCAGCGCAAAGGGGCATGTGATAAAGCTTCTAAAAACTTTTGAGCTGAATCCTGTGTAAGGTAACTTACATCAGGGATCAGCTTGGCTTTGGGCTGTCTATGTTGGCGTGTGAGCTTCATTGTATTTTTGAGAGTTAAATCATTATCAACAGCGAACCTATAAAGAGTATTTAACAATCGATAAATATGATGTACTGTTGCTGGAGATAGATCTTTCGCCTTACAAATTAGAAATTGGTCAATATCCAATGCTTTCACCGCTGATATATGTTTTGAACCTAAATGCGGCTGTATATGATGATAGATATTGGTGTAGTATGCCTTGGTAGATGGTTTTGTTTCTGGAGTGTCAATCCTTGCCTTGCGCCATTTTTGATATAGTTCGTCAATCGTTATGCCATTTCTAGGAGCTTCGCTGGTTTCACATTTAAATTTCGTCAGCATTTCAATGACTTGATCGATGCTGGAAGGTAGGAATTGTGTTTCCATGTCTATTCTCCATTTCCATAATTTATATTGACAGCATATTAGGCTCGGCTGCCAAACAAACATTATACAATGCGGAGATTATGGTTGACACAGATACAATAAAATGGCTACATGCTTCACACGCAGGAGGTCACTGGTTCGAGTCCAGTAGTCTCCACCATCATCCGAGTCGATTCTGATCGAATTGATTCGGATTTTTTTATTCTTGAAAAATCGTTTTTGATACATACCCAAAATGCAAATGTGCCGAGAGAAGTGAAAAATCTTCTTCCGGCACGTTTTTATTTGGTGGAAAATCATGTAGGTTGGGAACCAATACCGTCCGAGTTACTGGGCCAGCAGAGGGATAGAAGCGGTGAAAGGAAGCTGTAACAAAAAATTTTCGGGAATTTTACACTTTGTGCACATAAATTCGCTGGATTTTTTCGATGAGTTTAGTTATAATAGATACCTACATCCCCGAAGAGGTGTTAGTATTTAAAATGAGGTGATCGGATATGTGTGCCGAAATGAAAGTTGCTGTGGTTCCGGCTGAGGTGCCGGCTTCCCGCCGTGAGGCTGTGGAGAAAATTGTAGAGCATGCCAACTTGCGCCCAGGTCTTCAGGTGTTGGATGTGGCTTGCGGAAGTGGAGAGCTGTTTCCGCTGTACTTAGCTCGAGGTGTGGCCGGTATTACCGGAGTGGATTGCTCCGCAGAAAAGCTGGCACAGGGTGAGAAAAAGTTTACTACGCCTGAAATCCATATGATTCGAGCGGATATTCGGGCCTGCAAGTTTGACCATGGCTTTGATCGCTGCCTTCTGGTGGATGCCCTGCCGGAATTCAAGGATCTGGGCCAGTTGATTCCCCGGCTTGCGGACTTTGTAAAGCCCGGTGGTCGGTTAGTGCTGGCCCATAGTGCGGGAAAACCGGAAGCGGTTATGAGCGCAGAAGAGCTGGTAAAGCGTCTGGCTCCCTGGTTTGTGGTGGATGTGTGCATGGAAGAGGAAATCTATCTGGTCTGTGCCGTAAGAAATGACGTACCGGTTCCTACCGCAGTTCCCGGAACGGATAAAAAGTAAAGAAAATAAGCCGATTCGCTGCACTCGCTGACAAATGGATGCAAAAGACAGAGGAGTTGCAGACGGAAATCGGAAATCAAACAATGAAAAGGGTGTGCATAAGTGTTTGCTATGCACACCCTTTTTGGCTATACTAGAATCAATCAATAAAATTGTGTGTCCACAACAGAACCCTACTGTGGACATGCAAGATAGTGCGGATACCCAGAACGGACTTAGTTACCGATATATGCGCCAAGGCAATAAAAAAGGAGAGCCCAATACGCAAATTGCGTATTGAAGCTCTCGATTGGTGCCGGTGACCGGGATCGAACCGGTACGCTTTTTACGGCGAGGGATTTTAAGTCCCTTGTGTCTGCCTGTTCCACCACACCGACATCATCTATATCATTTTATCATCTTTTTATCCATCCGTCAAGACGCTTGACGTAAAATCAATCCAATTAGAATTCCGTTGCCTAGGGGAATCTTCTGTGGTACAATGAGTGAAAAAACAGAAAGGATGGCAGATGTGAGCAAAGCAGACGAAATTTACCGGGCTACGTGCCTGGACATTTTAGAAAATGGTGTCTGGGACACCGATCAGGAAGTACGGCCCCGGTGGGAGGATGGGACTCCTGCTCATACAGTGAAGAAATTCGGTGTGGTAAACCGTTACGACCTCCGGGAGGAATTCCCCATTATGACCCTGCGGCGTACTGCATTTCAGAGCTGTATCGACGAGCTTCTGTGGATTTGGCAGAAAAAGTCCAATAACGTGAAGGACTTGGGCAGCCATATCTGGGACAGTTGGGCGGATGAATCAGGCTCTATTGGCAAGGCTTATGGCTATCAGTTGGGGAAGAAATATCAGTTCCCGGAAGGAGAATTTGACCAGGTGGACCGGGTCCTGTATGACCTGAAACACAACCCGGCTTCCCGGCGGATTCTCACCAGCTTGTACAACTTTGAAGATCTGCATGAAATGCACCTCTACCCCTGTGCCTATTCCATGACCTTTAATGTCTCCGGAAATACCCTGAACGCCATTTTGAACCAGCGTTCTCAGGATATGCTGACCGCCAATAACTGGAATGTATGCCAGTATGCGGTGCTTCTGCACATGATGGCCAAGGTCTCCGGCTTTGAGGCAGGCGAACTGGTTCATGTGATTGCAGACTGCCACATCTATGACCGCCATGTGCCTCTGGTCAAGAAGATGCTGGAACAGCCCGGTTTTGCTGCGCCTAAGTTCGTGATGGCGGAAAAAGAAAACTTTTATGATTATAATGCCAAGGATTTCAGCCTGGAGGGGTACGAATACTGTCCCTTTGGGGAAAAGATTCCTGTGGCGATTTGAGGAAATACTATGGAAGCCATTGTTGCAGTTTATGAAAATTGGGGCATCGGAGCCGATGGAACCCAGCCCATTGCCTTGTCTGCGGATCGGAAGTACTTCCGGCAGATGACAAAGGGAGCCTCTGTGATTGTGGGAAACCGTACCTTACAGGATTTCCCCGGTGGAAAGCCCCTTCCCAATCGGGTCAATATCGTGCTGACTCGCCAAGAATTATCCATTGACGGGGCATTGATTGCACACAGCCCGGAGCAGGCCCTGTCGTTGGCTCAGGGAAAAACCATGGTCATAGGAGGTGCCTCCATTTACGAGCAGATGCTTCCTCACTGTGATACGGTCTACGTGACCAAGGTGGGAGCCTGTCCCAAATCGGATGTATTTTTCCACAACCTGGATGAGGATGAGCAGTGGGTTTGTACGGACCCGGGAGAAACGCAGTGGGAAGATGGGATTTCCTATCGTTTTTGCACCTACCGTCGGAAGGGATAAGGAGTCAGTATGGCAAATCATTTTTCTCCGGAAACCATAGATTTTCTCTGGGGAATTCGTCTGAATAACGAACGGCCCTGGTTTGAGGCTCACAAGCAGGAGTATGTGGAGTATCTGTACGAGCCAATGAAGGCATTGGGTCAGTCGGTCTATCCTTATTTCAAAGAGATGCCAGGGATGGAACTAAAGGTCTCTCGAATCTACCGGGATGCCAGACTTCATCCGCCGGTTCCCTACAAGGAAACCTTGTGGTTTAGCATCCGCAAGAGCGTGGATTCCTGGTCCCGGCATCCGACCTTGTATTTCCAAATGTCTCCGGAAGGGGGAAGCTTTGGATTTCTGCTTTGGCAGCCCAAAACCGATGTCATGGAGCAGTTTCGCAACACCCTTGTGGAGCGTCCGGAGCCGTTTTTGGATCTGGTGAAGCAGGCCGAGGAAAAGACGGGCCTCCTTTTGAAAGGCGAATCCTATAAGCGGCCCAAGCCCTGTCCCAGAGCGGGATTGGAGCCATATTTCTCTTGGCGAGGAAAGCTGGAGGCCAGCAAAAGTCTGGAGCCGGGTCCCAAGCTGTTTGATTCCGACTTGGGCAGTTACATCGGCCAACAGCTGGCGGCTTGGTATCCCCTGTGTGAATACTTCTACCGGTTTACCTTGGAATGAAATTATTTCTATTTTAGTAAAATTTAGAGACAGAAGCCACGAAATGCAGTGCATTTGAGTGGCTTCTGATTTTTTGTGGGATAGAGCAGGAAAAGAACCATGTTTTTTCTAGTGAATTCTCGAATGGATTCCGCCTGAATCCGACATATTAAGTTATGCGGAGGAAACGAAGCAGAAAGGAAGATGGCGTGTGAAAAAAACAATGATTCGGGCAGTCACATTGATATTACTCATAAGTCTGCTGGCAGTCCCCACGTTGGCGGCTCAGGTTTTAGTACCTGTGGGAAAAGCAGTGGGACTGGAATTGGAAGGAGAAGGGCTTTTTGTGGCGGACATTGACAAAACCTTGGGCAAGCAAGCACAAAAGGCCGGAGTACAGCAAGGAGATCTCATTGTAAAAGTAGACGGGCAAAAGGTGACAGATGTTGAGACGCTGCGGGATTTGGTGTCTCGATGCAAAGAGGAATTGATTCTCACCGTTTTGCGAGAGGGAAAAGAGAAAAATCTAACGCTCAAACCGGAAGAAGCGGAAGGCGAAAAACGCCTTGGCATTTTTGTCCGGGAAGGAATCACAGGAGTAGGTACGGTGACCTATTACGATCCCAGCTCTGGTGCCTTTGGGGCATTGGGCCACGGAGTCAGTGACGGACGAGGGACCGTTCTGCCCATTCGTCGGGGCAATGTGCTGGAAGCGCAGGTGGCCGGAGTGAAAAAGGGAAAATCCGGAGCCCCCGGACAGTTGGTAGGAGCCTTTGAGGATCGGAAAATTTTAGGAGAGCTGGAACGAAACACCCCCTGTGGAGTTTTTGGCAAGACGACCAATGGATGGCCTGGTACACCGTTGCCTGTTGCAAAGGAGGAAGAAATTCATACCGGCCCTGCCACGATTATGTCTACGGTTTCGGACAGTGAGGTTCGGGAATATTCTGTGGAGATTCTGAAACTCTATCCGGATGAGGCGTTGAATGGACGAAATCTTCTGCTTCATGTGACGGATGAAGCTCTTTTGGCTGCTACAGGCGGCATTGTACAAGGAATGTCCGGCAGCCCCATCATTCAGGACGGAAAACTGGTGGGGGCAGTGACTCATGTTCTGGTGAATGACCCCACCACGGGCTACGGAATTTTCATTGAAAATATGCTGGATGCGGCGGCATAAACAAACGGCGGCAGGGGAAATTTCCTCTGCCGCCTTTCGGTTTTGTATGATATAATTCTGTTAGATAAATCAGAATAAATCTAACAGATGGATACGGTCCGATTGTTCACTTTTTGTTTATCGAGGACAATAGCAGAAAGAATCCTTTGATACCTATTTTTTGAGAAAGTGAGGCATCCCAATATATGACACAGCAAGAAATTACACAACTGCAAAAAGATGCAGCAGACGGAAATGTTGATAGCCAATATCAGCTTGCGATGATGCACATATATGGCAATGGAGTACCGGAGGATAATGACTTCGCCTTTGATTTGCTCCAAAAGGCGGCTGCTCAAAATCACATTGAGGCTACCTATAATCTCGCCATCTGCTACCACTATGGATTTGGCACAGCAGAGGATTTGGAAAAGGCTTTTTCTCTTTACTTAGTCTGTGCCAATGCTGGGCATGGCAAGGGTATGGAACTGGTGGGGCGGTTTTACAATCGTGGCATTTATGTTCCCCGTAACCGTGAGCAGGCAGAATACTGGCTGTCCAAAGCCATGCAGAGTGATGATATTGAAGCTATAAATGAAGCGAAGAAAGAAATGAAAGTGCAATAGATATTATGGCGAAACATATTATGAAGAAAAATGGATTGACGCCTCGGCGCTGTGACCCATGCTTTGGTGAATGACCCTACCAAGGGGTATGGAATTTTTATTGAGAATGCTCAATCTGGTGGTTGGTTGATCGGGGGACTCTTGGTTAAAATATCGAATTTACCTGCCGTTTACAAGGTACCACAGTAAGAAATCTTTGTCAATGGAAACACCGTATGAACTTAAATTAAGTAGATTTGTTCCAGTGGATGTGCTATGATTAGCTCAATCTATTGGAAGGTGTAAGTTTTCCATTTGTGCCAAAACGTACGAAGGAGGAAAGAAATATGGAACCGAAGTCGGGAAGAAAGTTTATCATGTCCTATAGCTGTGGAAAAGACAGCACACTGGCTCTGCATCAGATGCTGGCTCAGGGTGATCAGGCCGTTGCATTGCTGGTAATGGTAAACAAGGACTTTGAACGCTCCTATTTTCACGGAGCGGATTATGAAATGCTGAAACGGTACGAAGAAGCCTTGCAGATTCCCATGCTTCTGGTCCCTACGGAAGGGGAGCGGTATCATCTGGCAATGGAGGAGGCTTTGCGGAAAGCCAAATCCATGGGGGCCGAGTTTGCCTGCTTTGGAGACATTGACATTGAAGGGAATCGGGCATGGAGTGAACAGCGGTGTGAAAATACAGGCTTGGAGGCAGTTTTTCCGCTGTGGCACAAGGGGAGAAAAGAAAATGTGCAGGAGCTTATAAAATTAGGGTATCAGTGTCTGATAAAATCCATTGATGGCACAAAGCTTCCTAAGTCGCTTCTGGGGAAAGTGCTGGACACACAGACCGTGCGTATCATGGAGCAATGCGGCATCGATGTGTGTGGAGAAAACGGAGAATATCACACCTTGGCAGTAGACGGCCCGATTTTCCACAACCCCATTGCGTATACGCTGGGCAATGTACTGGACTTCGGCACCCATAGTGTCATTGAAATCGACTGTAGGACGTAAAATCTTCCACAAACCCAATTAACGGTTCAATTTATAAACACGATTGTTCCGAGGTCCTTCCGCAATGAGGATGCCGGAGTCCATCATTGCTTTGACAATGGAACCGGTGCGGGAGGATTTTAGAGAAAGAAGCTTGTCAAATTCCGCTCGTTTTGCACGGTGGTGGACCGTCAGATATTCCACAATGGCTTCGTATTGTGCGGTAGCTTTTGCTGTCTGCGGTTTATCCGCAGATGCCTCAATACACCGATAAGAACGAATCGTGGAACTCCCTTTTCCCGGGAATGTTTTCAGCCTGTATTTTTCGGGAAAAGACTCAAGTAGCGTTGTTAGATTGGGATACCCATAGGACTTAATGTGAAACGTTCCAAAAGCAGAGACAAGTGCCTGCCCAGCGGCACAAGTTGCCGCATAGCCGGTTTTGTTATGATGCTTTTCCCATGCCTCTTTCAGTACAGCGTGTATGCGGTTCAGGTTGTCTTTGCTGGATAGTTCACAGGGGGGTGTGGATAAGTTTTCATGCAAGGCAGGTTCTGGAACTGGAGCCGCAGCGGTTTCCAGATTTTCCAGAAAAAGAAAGGTATTACAGCTGTTTTGAAAGGCATCGGGAGAGTGTTTTTTTCCTGCGCCAATGACGTAGGCACCGGATTCCCGAAGATGTATGGCCAGGGGCGTATAATCGCTGTCGCTGGAAACAAGGACAAACCCATCATAGAGGTTCTTGTGCAGTAACGTCATGGCATCGATGACCAGAGCGATGTCGGTTGCGTTTTTTCCGGACACATAATCAAACTGCTGTTCAGCTTTGATTCCAAATCGCATCAATTCGGTTTCCCAAATTTTGTGTGTGTCCTTCTTCCAATTTCCATATGCTCTTTTTAGTACAATGTTTCCCAGTTTGGATAACTCCTGCAAAATTCCTTCCATCGTGTATGCGGGGGTATTGTCACAATCAATTAAAACCGCAATCTTTTCCAACTGTTTCATTGTAATTCTCCCATTC
>CAUWEI010000030.1:0-36833 GCA_963557675.1 uncultured Oscillospiraceae bacterium
AATTGTAACTTTACGGGGGAAGAAGTGCAGACGGAAAGGAAGTGCTGTTTCGTAACCAACTGCGAAAAGAACAGGTCGCTTTCTTCCAAACGCCACCCCTCTGGGCCTTGGACAAAGGACAGCTGCTGCAAGTTGGAGCCGATTCCTTCCCCGGTGTATTTGACATAGGCTTCTTTTAAGGTCCAGAAGGTGGCAAAGGTCTGCTTTTGGGCCTCATAGACAGCATATTCTCTGGGGCTTAATACCCGTTTTGCGGTCTTTTCCATAACGGTACGGTCCATCGGTTCTGCATCCATGCCGATGGGACAGGGACTCAGAGCACAGAAAACCATGGTTTTGGTGTGGGTAATGGAGCAGTGCCAAGGCCCGGATGCAAAATAGGGCTTTCCTCTGGGCTGTTTCAATAGAGCTGGGGCCGGGGAGCCGGTCACCTGTTCATAAAGCCGGTTCAAAAGGGCGTGAGCGGTTTGGCTTGCGCCCGGTGCCGCAACCGGAGCGGCAGCCAGATAAACAATATCATTCATAGCATTAAAAAAGGTGTGCTGCTATAAGCAGCACACCTTGGAGGTCCGAAACGGATTAGCCGTTGTTAGCACGCATCTGAGCGAAGCACTCGCTGCAGAATACGGGGCGGTCGGACTTGGGCTCGAAGGGAACCTTTGCCTCACCACCGCAACGGGCGCAGGTAGCAGTGAAGAACTCACGGGGACCACGGGCAGCGTTCTTGCGAGCATCACGGCAAGCCTTGCAGCGCTGGGGCTCGTTCTGGAAGCCACGCTCTGCGTAGAACTCCTGCTCACCGGCAGTGAAGGTGAACTCCTTGCCGCACTCTTTGCAAACTAAAGTCTTATCTTCGTACATTGATAATTACCTCTCTTTGGTTAATTGTTGCCCCGTAAAGCGCCCATCAAGTAAATGCTGGTCTGACATCCAGGGTGTGTATTGCGAACGGCTTTGCCGTTTACGCCAGTATGGCATCTCTTGAAAGGGAGCAACGGACGCAGGCCAAGGGAGGCACAGGGTATTGCGCTACTCAAGAGAGCAAGCGTCCCGAAGGACACCATCTGTTTGCATATTATAACAGAAAAAGTGAATTTGTCAATAGTGAATAATGAAAAAATACCAGTGAATTTTGGTTTTGTGGAAAGTAACAAATAGACCGGGAGCTTACAGAGAGAGCTGGGTTTGTTCCACACAGGCGATTCCCAGGTGGTCATAGGCCAACTGAGTGACGCATCGGCCTCTGGGGGTACGGGTAAGGAACCCAAGCTGCATGAGGTAAGGCTCATAGACGTCTTCCAGCGTGACGGCCTCTTCTCCGATGGTAGCGGCTAAGGTTTCCAGACCCACCGGGCCGCCGCCGTAGTTCTGAATGATGGCGGTGAGCATCCGGCGGTCGATGGCATCCAGACCCAGATGATCCACTTCCAGACGGCTCAGGGCCAAATCGGCGGCTTCTTTTGTGATGATGCCGTCGGCACAGACCTGTGCAAAATCACGAACCCGGCGCAGGAAGCGGTTGGCGATTCGGGGGGTGCCACGGCTTCTTGTGGCGATTTCCAAAGCACCGGCGGGGTCGATTTCCATACCCAGAAGGGTAGCAGACCGGGTGACGATCCGGGCCAGCTCTTCCGGAGAGTACAATTCCAGCCGCAGAGACACGCCGAATCGGTCACGCAGAGGACTGGAAAGCTGGCCTGCTCTGGTGGTGGCTCCGACCAGCGTAAATTTGGGAAGGTCCAGCCGAATGGAGTTGGCGGAGGGGCCTTTGCCTACAATAATATCAATGGCAAAGTCCTCCATAGCGGGATAGAGAATTTCTTCTACCACCCGATTGAGGCGGTGGATTTCGTCGATAAAGAGAACGTCACCGGGATTCAGGTTGGTGAGCAGGGCGGCAAGGTCGCCGGGCTTTTCAATGGCCGGGCCGGAGGTCACACGGATTCCGGCTCCCATTTCGTTGGCAATGATACCGGCCAGTGTGGTTTTGCCCAGACCGGGAGGGCCATAGAGCAGGGTGTGGTCCAGAGGCTCGCCTCTGCGCCGTGCGGCCTCCAGATAGACGGAAAGATTGCTTTTGGCCTTTTCTTGACCGGTGTAATCCTCCAGAAGCTTGGGCCGCAGACTGACTTCACCGGCATCCAGATTGGTTAGGGTAGGGGTAATGACAGGAGATTCCAGCTCCTGAGAAAATTCAATGCTCATGGCTTATCCTTTCATCACCATGGCCCGAAGGGCATGGCGTATCATATCTTCCGTGGAGGAAGAAGCGTCACAGCCCTTGAGGGCGGCAGAAATCTCATTGGAGGAATAGCCCAGCTCCTGCAAAGCCGCCGTTGCCATAGCAACATTGTTGCCGGAGGCGGCAGGAGCGGACACAGTGGGGCCGGAAAAGTCCAATTCGGTGCCGACACCACCAATTTTGTCCTTTAATTCCAAAATAATACGCTGTGCCAGCTTTTTTCCCACGCCCTGAGCAAGGGTCAGGGCTTTTTCGTCTCCGGTCATAACCGCCAGCGTAACGGCCTGGGGGCCACCGGAGGAGAGAATGGAAAGAGCGGCCTTGGGGCCAACTCCCGTGACTCCCACCAAAAGCTGATAGCACCGCTGTTCCTCCCGGGAACTGAAGCCCGTGAGGTCGAAGGCATCCTCCCGGATGGATTCGCAGATGTAAAGCTTAGTGGTCTGATTCAGTTTCAGCTGGGCGGCGGTATAGGAGGACACGGCACAGCCGTATCCCACGCCATGACAGTCCACCACGGCAAAATTCGGCTCTAATACCGTAATCGGGCCTTGCAAATAGTAAAACATAGGCAGTACCTCATCGATAAGGATTGGCAGAAGCGTCCCCCCGGGACAGTAGGGAAGTGGCACTTCTGGCATGACAAATAGCAATGGCAATGGCATCGGCGGCATCGTCGGGCCGGGGCAGCCGTTCCAGCTTCAAAAGTCGGCGGGTCATGTCCATGACCTGATGCTTGGTGGCATTGCCATAGCCCACCACGGACTGCTTGACCTGCATGGGCTTATAGGAAAACACGGGAAGGTCTCTCTGGGAGGCGGCAAGAAGCACAACGCCTCTGGCCTGTGCAACGCCGATACCTGTAGTAACGTTCTGCCCGAAGAACAGTTCCTCAATGGCCATAGACTCCGGCTTGGCGGAGTCCAAAAGCTGGCACAGGTCCAAATACAGCATTTCCAGCCGCTTAGGGAATTCCATTCCCGGCGGTGTGGTGATAACGCCGCACTGAATGAGCTGATAAGTGCCCCGGTTGGCCTCTAAAATAGAGAATCCCGTGGTGCCATAACCGGGGTCGATGCCGAGAATCCGCATCTTAATAGGGGAAGGCGATGCCGTAATAATACAGGCAAACGCCGATTATCATAATCGCAAGCAGTACCCAGGCTAAGACAAGCTGCCACTTGGGCCGGGGGACATACTTGGGCTTTTCTTCCGTCACCTGCTGCTGAGGGAGTTCCTTCTGTTCGTCCATGATATGCTCCTTTAGATGGTATAAGATAAGGTCTATTATAGCACAAATTTTCACAAATGCTACCGGGAGTTTCCCGAGACGGGAGGGAAAGCGAAATGTGAAGAAACTTTGAATTTCTTTGGAAAAGAGATTTCCGGGGAATTTGCCTCTTTCGTTTTGGAAATGGGTATGATATAATGATACGACTGAACTTATGTACAAAAGCCTGTATGAAAAGCATAGAGGCTGTGTCAGATTTTGCCCCACGGAATGGAGGTTATTTCATGGCAAAAAAATCAAAAAAGACAATGATTTGGATGCGAAAAAAAGACTACTATGAATTCCCGTGGTATCTTCGTGTGCCCCGGAATCTGTTTATGGTGGCTTGGACTATGGCAAAAGTGGCCTTTGGTGCCGCTTTGGTGGCTCTGGCGGTGGTGCTGATTACCAGTGCCGCACTGGGCAAAATTATGGGTGACTACCTGCAAGACGAGGTCATTCCCAATTCGGAATTTAACGTAGAAAACTTCGACCTGGACCGCAGCTCCTTCATCCATTATGTGGACCGGGACACCCAGAAGATTTATGACCTACAGCAGATTTATACCACCATAGACCGTGTCTGGGTTCCCTATGAGAACATTCCGCAGGATTTGGTTCATGCGGCAGTGGCCATTGAGGACAAGCGGTTTTTCCAGCATCAGGGCGTGGACTGGTTCACTACCACCAAGGCCTGCTTTAATATGTTCCTGGGCAGCCGTTCCACCTTTGGTGGTTCTACCATTACCCAGCAGCTTATTAAGAACCTGACGGAAGAGGACGATGTCACCGTCCGCAGAAAGGTGACGGAGATTTTCCGTGCCTTGCAGTTTGAAGAGCGGTACACCAAGGAAGAAATCATGGAATGGTATCTCAATACCATTTATCTGGGCGAAACGTGCTATGGTGTGCAGACTGCTGCTCGGACGTACTTCGGCAAGGACGTGCAGGATTTGACGGCGGCGGAGTGCGCCAGCCTTATCAGTATTACAAATAACCCTTCTCTGTTTGACCCCTATATCGATGAGGAACGGAACCGGGAACGGCAGCTCATTGTTTTGGACCAGATGAACGAACAGGGCTACCTCACCGATGAAGCTTACGAAGAGGCCGTCAATCAGGAGATGGTCTTTACCAGTGTCTACCAGAAGGGAGAAACCTACACCTGTCCCAACTGCGGCAAAAACGGCCCTCGGAACGTGTTCAAGTTCTCGGAGGAAACCCAGACCTATAGCTGTCCCAGCTGCGGCACAACGGTAGACATCCCCATTCCGCAGGAGGACTTCTACACCTATTTTGAAGATACCGTCATTCGGGATGTGTGTAATGACCTGATGGATAAGTATGGCTATACCTACAAAGTTGCCATGCAGACGCTGAAAACCGGCGGTTATCACATCTATACCACCGTAGACCCTAAGATTCAGGATCTGGTAGACAGTGTCTATGAGGACCTGTCCCGAATCCCCACAGTAGACAGCAACCAGCAGCTTCAGTCCGCCATTGTGGTCATCGACAATGCCACTGGTGATATTGTGGCATTGTCCGGCGGTGTAGGCAAGAAAGAAACCTATCTGGGCTTTAACCGAGCCACACAGTCCACCTTGCAGCCCGGCTCTGCCATCAAGCCCATTTCCGTCTATGCTCCCGGCATGGATTTGGGAATCATCAATCCGGCTACGGTGCTGTTTGACGGCCCTCTGTTTGACGACTATCCCAAGAACTACGACTGGACCTATATCGGCAATACCACGGTTTTGGACGGTGTCAGCCAGTCCATGAACACACTGGCCTGTCGTGTAGTAGAAGCCATGGGCTATGGTACCAGCTTTGAATATACCAGAGATAAGTTCGGTATTTCCACTTTGGTGGAGAGCGAGGAAATCAACGGCGCAGAAAAGACCGATAAAGCCCTTGCGCCTCTGTCCATGGGTGCTCTGACCTATGGCGTTACCGTTCGGAACCTCACCACGGCCTTTGCGACCTTTACCAATGGCGGTGTGTGGAGAGAGAGCCGAACCTATTTGAAGGTGCTGGACTCCGACGGAAATGTGGTGCTGGATAACACCCAGGACACCCGTCGAGTTGTCAGCGAAAAGGCCGCCAACTATATGAATTATATGCTGGATTATGCGGTCAACTACGGTACCGCTTCTCCTGCAAGAATCCCCGGTATGTCCGTTGCCGGTAAGACCGGTACCACTACCGACGACAACGACCGTTGGTTTGCTGGCTATACCCCCTACTATACCGCTGTGGTATGGTGCGGCTTTGACCAGCCGGAGAGCATTTATCTGACGGAAAACTATACCAACCCCTCTGCCCGTCTGTGGCACGCAGTCATGGAGCCTCTGCATGAGGGCCTGGAAGACAAGCCTCTGTACGACTCCCAGAATATGCGTACCGTGGCCATCTGTACCGAGTCCGGTCTGCTGGCGACCGATGCCTGTTATGCAGACCCCAGAGGACATTCCTGTGTAATGAATGTGTCGTTGTACCCGGAAGATGTACCCGATCAGCACTGCAACCTGCACGTGATGACCCCGTACTGCGAGGCGGGTCGTGCGCCTGCCGGACCATTCTGCGGACTGATTCCCGGCAACCATGTGGTCAATAAGGGACTGGTGAAGATGACCGACGAGCTGAAGCAGGCCTATGCCTCTGCCGGACTGGATTATTCCAGCTTCCTCTATCCGGAAAGCGATGGAAGGATTTCCAAATGCCCCATTCACTCCATCGCACCGCCCAAGCCCACGGAGCCGCCGAAGCCCTCGAAGCCTGAGAAACCCGACAAGCCCGCAGATCCCCCGGAACCCGTAGAACCCGCAGAACCGATACCGCCAAATGGAGGCTAAGAAAGATATGCAATGGATTTCCGATGAATGGAAAGATTATGAAGTGTTGGACACCACGGATGGCTACCGGCTGGAAAGCTGGAACGGCAAGATTCTGGTGCGTCCGGACCCGCAGGTAATTTGGTACACCCCCAAAGCCGACCCCCGATGGAACAAGTATGATGCCAAGTATCTCCGCTCGAATACGGGCGGAGGTCACTGGGACATCCGGAATCTGCCGGAAAGCTGGCAGATTTCCTATAAGGATTATTTGACTTTCAATGTCAAGCCCATGAACTTCAAGCACACCGGCGTATTTCCGGAGCAGGCCGCCAACTGGGACTATATCCGGGAAAAATGCGCCAATGCAGGCCGTCCGGTGCGGGTACTCAATATGTTCGCCTACTCCGGCGGTGCTACCTTGGCCGCCGCCGCAGGCGGTGCCGAGGTGTGGCACGTAGATGCCGCCAAGGGCATGGTTGCCATGGCAAAGGAAAACGCCAGAGCTTCCGGCCTTGCCGACCGTCCCATCCACTGGATTGTGGACGACTGCGGCAAGTTCATCCAGCGTGAGATTCGCCGGGGCCGGAAGTATGACGGCATTATCATGGACCCCCCTTCCTATGGTCGTGGCCCTTCCGGTGAGATCTGGAAGATGGAGCGGGACTTCTACGGTTTCCTGAAAACCGTTTTGGAGATTCTCTCCGATAACCCCTTGTTTGTCATCATCAATTCCTATACCACAGGCTTGGCCCCCTCTGCGGTGGGCTATATTGCCGACTCGGTCTTTGGGCCCAGATACGGCGGTTATACCCGGTGCGGGGAATTGGGATTGCCGGTGAAAAGCAGTGGCCTGATGCTTCCCTGTGGTGCGGCAGGCCGTTGGGAACCGGGCAAATAAGGAGGAATTGCTATGGCACAGGCCATTGAAGTCAAGCACTTGGCCTATGAATATCCCGACCCGGAAAGCGGTGCCGGTGTAAAAGTTTTTGAAGATTTGTCCCTCACGGTAGAAGAGGGAAGCTTTGTGGCCATTCTGGGCCGCAACGGATGTGGTAAATCCACCTTGGCGAAGCATTTTAATGCCATTCATCTGCCAGCCGGGGGAAATGTGTATGTCTTTGGCATGGACACGGCCCAGGAAGACAATCTCATTCCCATCCGCCGTACCGTTGGTATGGTGTTTCAGAACCCGGATAACCAGATCGTCGCCAATGTGGTAGAAGAAGACGTGGCCTTTGCCCCGGAGAATCTGGGAATCCCTCCCAAGGAGATTCGCCAGCGGGTAGACGAGGCCTTAAAGCAGGTAGGAATGTACGAGTACAAGGAACACGCCCCCCATCTGCTGTCCGGTGGACAGAAACAGCGTGTGGCCATTGCAGGCGTCATTGCCATGCGTCCCAAGTGCATTGTGCTGGACGAGCCAACCGCCATGCTGGACCCCAGAGGACGGCAGGAGGTCATGGAAATTGTCTCCAAGCTGAACCAGACGGCAGGAATCACGGTGGTGCTCATTACCCACCACATGGACGAAGCGGCAATGGCACAGCGGGTGGTGGTTCTGGATAAGGGCCGAGTGGCCGCAGACGGAAGTCCCAAGAAGGTCTTTTCTCAGGTAAAGCTTCTGCATCGGCTGGGACTGTCTGCCCCGGAGACCGTGGAGCTGTGCTGGCTTCTGGGACAGAAGGGCTATCATCTGCCTTTGGACTCGATTTCCATAGAAGAATGTGCGCAGACACTTTACCAGTGGGTAAAGGCCTGACCACGGGAGGAATGTTAGATTGGCACCATTACTTGAGGTTCGAGACCTCTCACATATTTACAGCGTTGGAACCCCGTTCCAGCGCACAGCCATTGATCATGTGAATTTTTCCATTGAGCGGGGCGAATTTATCGGCATCATCGGTCATACCGGTTCCGGCAAATCCACCCTGATTCAGCACTTAAACGGTTTGCTCAAACCTACCAGCGGACAGATTTTGTTTGAAGGGAAGGACATCTGGGAGGATAAGGAATTCACCAGAAGCATCCGGTTTAAGGTGGGTCTGGTGTTCCAGTACCCGGAATATCAGTTGTTTGAGGAAACGGTCTATAAAGACATTTCCTTTGGCCCCAAGAACATGAAGCTTTCCCCGGAGGAGGTAGACCGCCGGGTACGGGAAGCGGCCCGATTTGTAGGAGTTCCCGATGCCCATTTGGAGAAATCCCCCTTTGACTTGTCCGGTGGACAGAAACGGCGTGTGGCCATTGCAGGCGTGATTGCCATGGAGCCGGACGTTCTGATTCTGGATGAACCTACCGCCGGTCTGGACCCGGAGGGCAGAGAAAGCATCCTTGCCAATATCCGAGCCTATCAGAAGGCGAAAAATGCGACGATTATTATGGTCAGCCACGCCATGGAGGATGTGGCCCGCCTGACCGACCGGCTTCTGGTCATGGACCGGGGCGGCCTTCGGATGGACGGTCCTCCCAGAGAAGTGTTCCAGCACGCTTGGGAGCTGGAGCAGATTGGCCTTGCCATTCCCCAGGTGACCCGGCTGTTTTTGAAGCTCCGGGAAATGGGTCTGGAAGTGGATTCCAGTGTTTACACCCTGGATCAGGCCGTGGAGGAGCTGATTCGCCGGAAGGAGGGGAAGACCAGATGTTAAAAGACATTACCCTGGGACAGTACTTCCCCGGAAAAACGGTGGTTCACCGCTTAGACCCCCGCACCAAGCTCATCATGGTGATTTTGTACATTGTGGCACTGTTCGTGGCCAAAGGCTGGGTAGCCTACGGTCTGGTCTTTGCCTTTCTGGTCACCACCATCGCCGTGTCCAAGATTCATCCCAAGGCCATTTTGAAGGGCTTGAAGCCTGTGGTCATTGTGGTGATTTTCACGGCAGTTTTGAACCTGTTCTATACCAAAGGCACCCATGTGCTGGTGTCCTTCTGGTGCATCACCATTAGCTGGGAAGGCATTGAGACGGCATTCTTAATGACCAGCCGTATTATCATGCTGATTTCCGGCACCTTCCTGCTCACTTATACCACATCCCCTATTGCACTGACCGACGGCTTGGAATCCCTTCTGGGACCTCTGAAGAAAATCCACCTGCCGGTCCATGAGCTGGCAATGATGATGTGCATTGCCCTTCGGTTTATCCCCACCCTCATTGAGGAGACGGATAAAATCATGTGCGCCCAGAAGGCAAGAGGTGCCGACTTTGAGACCGGAAACCTGATTCAGAGAGCCAAAGCACTGGTTCCCATTCTGGTTCCTCTGTTCATCAGTGCCTTCCGCCGGGCAGACGAGCTGGCTACCGCTATGGAGTGCCGCTGCTATCAGGGCGGCAACGGAAGAACCAAGATGAAGGTACTGAAGATGCAGCTGCGGGACTATGTGGCTCTGTTCATTGGAGCCGGACTCATTGCTGCCGTGGCGTTGCTGAAACACTTCGGCATCTGATGCAGAAGGAGAAAAGATGCGTAACATCGCTTTGTTTTTAACCTATGTGGGAACGGCCTACCACGGCTGGCAGGTACAGAAGGACCTGAGTACCGTGGCAGGAACGCTGGAAACCGCAGTGGCCAAGGTGGTGGGCCACACGGTCCACGTCACCGGCTGCGGCCGTACCGATGCAGGAGTTCACGCCAGAGTCTATGTGGCGAACTTCCGCACCGATTCCACCATTCCCACCGACCGCCTTCCCTTGGCCCTCAACGCCCACTTGCCTGCGGACATTGTGGTAACAGAGGCCAGAGTGGTGAGCGATGGCTTTAATGCCATTGGTTCCTGCGTACGGAAGGAATACACCTATTTGATTTATAACGCCCGAATTCGGGACCCGTTCTATGTCAATCGTGCCTGGTTCTATCCCAAGCATTTGGATGAATCCATCCTACAGGCAGCGGCCTCCCAGTTTGTGGGAACCCACGATTTTGCAGCCGTCCGCTCCGTGGGAACGGATGTCAAGTCCACGGTTCGGACGGTCTACCACTATGAGGTGGAGCGAAAAGGAAAACTCATTGCTCTGCGGGTCTGTGCCAACGGCTTTTTGTATAACATGGCAAGAGCCATGGCCGGCACTGTGGTCTATGCCGCAGAGGGGAAGTTTCCACCGGAGGCCATTGGGAGAATTTTGCAGGAGGGCAACCGTACCGCCGCAGGCCCCACGGTTCCTCCCGGTGGTCTGTATCTCACCCATCTGTGGTATGATAATGGCATAGACCAATTTGAACTGGGAGCAGGCCCCCTGATTTAAGCCCCCGGATTTCAGAAAGGAGGGGCATTTTTTGGGAAACAAGAACAATAAAATCATCCCCTTCCGGCACCCCGGCCGGCAGAAACGGCGGCTTCTGGTGTTTCTGGTGATTTTGGGGGTGCTGATTCTTCTGGTGTCCTTCTTCGCCATTGACCATGGAAAGAATTGGGATGCCCTGAGCCGCTATTTTACCTATGGAGACAAGAGCCTGGAAATCCCCATGACCGTCAACGCCAAAAAGTTGGCGGAGCTGGACGGCAATTTGGTGGTGGCAGACACCGAGCGCATCATATTGTATAATGAAGATGGCAAGGAGCAGTTTGTGGCCTCCGTCGCCATGAATTCCCCGGTGCTGGACACCACAAAGCATCGAATTCTGGCCTATGACGCAGGTGGAAAGACGTTGCTTTTGATGGATTCCAATGGAACGTCTCTGTTAAAGGATGCCCCCACGGGCCGTGTGCTTCATGCCGATTTGGCCTCGGACGGCTCCATGTGCTATACCGCCACCTCGGACCGCTATAAGAGCCAGCTTCAGGTCTATGACCGCAAGCAGCTTCTGTGCTATACAGTCTACTCCGTCAAGCAGCATTTTACCGCCTGTGCCGTGGCACCGGGTGCAGACCATGTCTGTGCCATTGCCTTGGGAACGGAGGACGGAAGCTTTGGCTCGGAGGCGATGATTTACAGAACAGACCGTAAAGACCCGGTTGCACAGGTGCCTCTGGGCAATCAGTTGATTTACGATGTGGTATTCTGGGGCAAAGATACCATCTGTGCTCTGGGAGAAACCTCAATGGTGATTTTCACCACGGAGGGAGAAATTTTGGGAACCTATCCCTGTGACAATGTGGTGGCCTTTGATTTGGAAGGCGACTCGTTTGCCGCCTTGGTGTATGAGGCAGAGGGGGGCTATGAGCTGGTCACCGTAGATAAGCAGGGGAAGGAGTTGGGCCGTGTGTCCATGGATCGTTTCTATGGACTGGACGTGGCAGGAAAATATGTGGCTCGTCTGGACGAAACAGGCATGGTGCTTTCCGGCAAGGGAATGCAGACCTGGTCTGAAAGTTCGGATGGGATGCGTGCCACCGGGGTTCTGGTCTGTGAAAACGGAACCGCATTTCTGGTGGACAGTCAGGAGGCCCGGCTATTTTTGCCATAATGGGGAATCGTCCCTACATTTCCTCGCAGTAAGGAGAATCGAACAATGCAGCCTAAATTATGTGTGAAATGTAAAAAGAATGTAGCGGTGGTATTTATCACCAAAATCGAAAATGGCAAGACCCTGAATGAAGGGTACTGCCTCAAGTGTGCAAAGAGTCTGGGAATTCCCCAGATCAACGACGTTGTGCAGCAGATGGGCATTTCCGAGGAAGATTTGGATGCGCTCACCGACGAAATGGCTTCGGTCTTTGGACAGAACCAGCCCGAAGAGGGAGAGGACGACGAAATCGAAAGCCAGACTGCGACCTTCCCTCTGCTGAACCAGCTTTTTGGGGGCAATCCCAATCGGCAGGATTTGCCGGAAAAGCCCCAGGAGCAGAAGGGGCAGGAAGGCGGCGAACAGCCCAAGAAGTCCGGGAAAAAGAAGCATAAGTTCCTGGACACCTATTGCCTGAACCTCACCGCCAAGGCCAGAGAAGGAAAGCTGGACCGGGTGGTAGGCCGTGACACGGAGACCGAGCGAGTGATTCAGATTCTGAACCGCCGTCAAAAAAATAACCCTTGCCTTTTGGGTGAGCCCGGTGTCGGTAAGACCGCCATTGCAGAGGGCCTGGCCCAGCGGATTGTGAAGGGGGATGTTCCCTTCAAGCTCCGGGACAAGGAAGTGTTCCTGCTGGATTTGACCTCTCTTGTGGCAGGTACCCAGTTCCGTGGTCAGTTTGAAAGCCGAATGAAGAGCCTCATTGCAGAGGTCAAGGCCTGCGGAAATATCATTCTGGTCATCGATGAAGTTCACAATCTGGTGGGAGCCGGAGACGCAGAAGGCTCCATGAACGCCGCCAATATCTTAAAGCCTGCCCTCAGCCGTGGCGAGATTCAGGTCATCGGTGCTACTACCTTTGCCGAGTACCGCAAGTATATCGAAAAGGATGCAGCCTTGGAGCGTCGGTTCCAGCCTGTCACCGTGGCAGAACCCACCATGGAAGAGGCCACCCAGATCATGCAGGGCGTGGCCCATTACTACGAGCAGTTCCATGGTGTCACCATTTCCCCGGAGATTGCACGTCAGTGCGTGGTGCTCTCCGAGCGTTATATTACCGACCGGTTCCTTCCCGATAAGGCCATCGACCTGTTGGACGAAGCCTGTTCGGATTTGAACCTCCATTGCAAGGAGATTTCCCGTCTGGCAGAACTGCGTAAGGAACGGGACGACTACGAGTTAGAGCTTCGGATGCTGACCGAGGACACAGAAGGGGAGCACTATGAGCGGCTGGCAGAGCTGCGGAGCAAGCTGTGCCGGGTAGCGGAAGAGATTGAAAAGCTGGATCAGGTTCCCCCACCGGCCGTCACTATGGAGAATCTGGCCCGTATCATTGAACTGTGGACCAAGATTCCCGCCAGCAAGATCAAAGCCCAGGAGTATGAGCAGCTGCGGACTCTGGAACAGCGGCTGAAAACCCGGATTGTAGGCCAGGACGAGGCCGTGGAGACGGTGAGCCGTGCCATTCGCCGGAACCGTGTGGGCATTTCTCCCAAGAAACGCCCGGTGTCCTTCATCTTTGTAGGCCCCACCGGTGTGGGCAAAACCGAACTAGTGAAGTGTCTGGCAGATGAGATGTTTGACTCTGTGGATTCTCTCATCCGTCTGGATATGTCGGAGTATATGGAGAAACACACCGTATCCAAGCTGATTGGTTCGCCTCCCGGCTATGTGGGCTATGACGAGGCAGGCCAGCTGACGGAGAAAATCCGCAGACGGCCCTACAGCGTGGTGCTCTTTGACGAGATTGAAAAGGCCCACCCCGATGTGCTCAACGTCCTGCTTCAGGTATTGGACGACGGCAGAATCACGGATGCACAGGGCCGGGTCGTGAACTTTGAAAATGCCATTATTGTGATGACCTCCAATGCAGGTTCGGAAAAGAAGGGCGGCTCTCTGGGCTTTGGCGAGACGGTGAACGACCGCCGCAAGGAAGGCACCATGAAGGCTTTGCAGGAATTCCTGCGTCCGGAGTTTTTGAACCGGGTGGACAGCGTCATCTGCTTCAACCACCTGACCGAGGAGAACTTCCGCTCCATTGCCGACATTATGCTCAAGGAGCTGAAAGACGCCCTCAAGGAGCGTGGCTTGGATTTGACCTGGGAGGACTCTCTGAGAGACTATCTCACCAAGGAAGCCTATTCCATCACCTACGGTGCCAGAAACCTGCGCCGTACCATCCAGACCAGTCTGGAAGACCCCATTGCCGAGGCCATTATTGACAGCTTTGAGACCCCCATTTCCAGCATTACAGTGAAGATTCAGGACGGAAAACCCCTTTTGGAAAAAAGGTAATCCATGAAACGATAAAGAACACACAGGCCACGCAGGAGTCGTGGCCTGGCTGTGGGAGGTAGGAGGTACTTATGAAAAAGACCACGATTGTCAACATCTACAACTTCATCCGTATGTCCCATGTGGAGCCAAGCTACTTCATTGAGGACGATTTTGAGACCATTCGGAATCAGTTAATCCAGGTGAAACAGTACGGTCTGCCCGGCACCTATGCCCTCAAGTATGATGCGCTCATGGAGCCACGGTATCAGGAGCTTCTGCGGGAGTATCTGGACGACAACGACGAGATTTCTGCCTGGTGGGAGATTACGGAGCCTCTGTGCCGTAAGGCCGGCGTTCCCTTCCGTGGCAAGAGTGCCAAGCAGGAGGAATATGACGACCGGGTGGACAGTGCCTACTGCGTGGGCTACAGCCCCGACGAGCGCAAACATCTGGTGGATGCCTATATGAAGGATTTTTATAATGTCTTTGGCAAGTACCCCCAGACCATTGGCTCCTGGGTGCTGGACAGTGTGACGCTGGAGTATGCCGCAGAACGCTATGGTGTGGTAGGCGGTGCCATTTGCAGAGACCAGATGGCAACAGATGGCTTTACCCTCTGGGGCGGCTATCCCAACGGCCCCTATTTCCCCAGTAAGAGCAACGAATTCATTCCGGCGCAGGAGGAAGCCCAGCAGCTTTCCGTTCCCATGTTCCGACTTCTCAGCCCCGACCCCATTTATAACTTTGAGGCCGATGTGAGAGAGGGAATCCACGGCGTATATACGCTGGAACCCTCCTGGCTCACAGGCCGTGACCCCAAGTTTATTTCCTGGCTGTTTGAGTCTCTCACAGACGAGGACACCCTGGGCACGGGTTATGCCCATGTGGGTCAGGAAAATAATTTCCTTTGGGAGAACATCAAGCCCGGTTTCCAGCCTCAGCTGGAACACGTCCTGGACTTGGAAAAGGCCGGAAAAGTCCGGGTAGAGACCATGGCCCAGTCTGCCCGATGGTTCCGTCAGCAGTACCGAATCACCCCGCCTCTGACCTTCCAGGCCAGCCGGGACTGGGATGAGACCCGAAACCTGTCTGCCCAGTGGTACGCCAGTGCCGACTATCGTATGGGCCTGCTTGCGGAGGATGGTCACCTCAGAATCCGGGATATGTTCCTGTATCGGCAGGATTACGCTTCCCGGTATCTCAATGGCCCCATGACCTCCACCAAGTCCAACTTTGACGCTTTGCCCGTCATGTTCCCTCAGCTCTGGGGCAACCCGGAGAACCGACCCTTTATCCGCATGATAGATGCCAAGGGCCGGGAGCCGATAGGCCGGGCCAAGTACAGCACCCTGGACGAAGAATCGGCCCAGGCAGTACTGCTGCACAAAAACAACGACTCTGTTTTGGCTGCATTCACCATGACTCCCAACACCCTGACTTTGGAAGGCGGCTACAGCCTGCTGTTTGACCAGCTTCCCGTTCTGAGCAAGGTAGACGGCAAAAAGGTGGTCATGGTACATGAGGGCTATTCCTACGACCTGGAAGTGGAGACCGGCTCTGTTATCACCAAGAGAGAGGGCCTTGTGATTCAGCCCGATGGGGACAAGATTGTGTTGATAATGGGTGCACCTCTGGAAAAGGCCCAGTACGGCGAAGATGCTCCCATTCCCGAGGCCATCACCGGCCCCCAGCGTCCCGTACCTCCCATGGCTCCTGTGGCCTGTCCTCCTGAATCGGTGTTTGCCTGGGGCAAGACAGAGCAGGTGAGCCTCAGCGCAAAGTCAGAGGGCGTGATCCATTACACCTTGGATGGCAGCGAACCCACGGAGGAATCTCCTGTATACGAAGCACCCATTGCCATGAAAGAGGACAAGACTCTGAAAGCAAAGCTCTTTGCACCGGATGGAACCTCCAGTGAAACCCTGGTGTGCCGCTACCGTTTTGGCCTCAAGGACATCATCCTCACCAGTCCTACAGAGCTGGACCCCAGACCCAGCTTCACCGGAAACGGCATGAAGGATTTGCTGACGGAAACCCGTGGTACTTTGGACTATCTGGACGGCCGTTGGCGTGGTACGCTGCAAGACATCGATGTAACAGGTGTTTTGAGCGAGCCTACGGATGTGGAATCCATCAGCATGGGCTTCCTGTCCCACCATCGTTCCGGCATTGTGTATCCCGATTATCTGGAACTGTTTGTAGGCCCGGATACGGAGCATTTGCAGAAGCTGTCCCATATCACACTGCCCTGTGCGCCCTGCACCCGGGAGCTGGCAAAGCGGGACGTAAACTTCTATGTAAATACAACCATTGGAGCCTTCCGTGTGGTGGCTCACCGCTACGAGAAGATGCCCCAGTGGTGCTGCTATCACGGTGCGACCAATGTCTTTACCATGACCGATAAAATCATCGTAAAGCCCAAGAAAAAGTAAGAAAAACCACTGCCTGAAGTGCTCCCAAAATCTGATTTGAAGGACATATGCTGTAGCATAAATTGTTTTATCAGGGAGAAAATGTTCATGATTACGATTCGAGAAACCCGAAAAGCGGATATTGCGAATGTACAGGCATTATGGGAAAACGGAGACGTGATGAAATTTGTTGGCTTTCCGGATGGCCTACACAAATCGGATGAGGATATGAAGAAGTGGTATGCGTGGATTGAGGAGTCCCGACCAAATACAAACCATTATTGTATTTTTGATGGAGATACCTACTGCGGAGAGTCTTTTTATAAAATTGACCCGGAGCACCATAACCACGCATCCATGGACATTAAGCTGTTTCCTTTTGCACGGGGCAAAGGAATTGCAGCAAAGGGCCTCTCCTATGCGATTGAAGAAGCATTCAAACATGGAGCAGCTGCGGTATGGGTAGACCCGGACCCTAAAAATACAAAGGCGATTGCGCTATATAAGCGACTGGGCTTTGTAGAGAAACCCTTACCGGACCATTTGCGATATGATGGATTCGAGCAGGTGTATTTTGAGCTGACAGAGACAGACTGGAAGGCAACACACGAATAGTTTTGATCCGAAGAAAAACGGCAGACAGAGCCTCTCTGTCTGCCGTTTTAGCGTTACGGTTACCATTGCAGACAGGGAAGTTTTTGTCCGCAAGACGAAAAAGAGAGCACCTCAGGTTATCCTGAGGTGCTCTGCGTATCAATGGGGATTATTTATGCTGTAAAGCTTTTTCTTTCCGCTCTTCCTTGGTTTTGAAGAAGCGTTCCAGCTGGGGAACCAGCAGGATGCACAGCAGAGCAGCAGTAAAGCCGCCGTTGTACAGGCAGAAGCCGCCGTGCATATCGGGGACGGAGGTTACCAGCATGTAGTGCAGTGCGCCAGCTGCAATGCCGAAGGGCCAGCCGTATTTACCGGCAATGGGGGACAGACCGCTGGCAAAGCACAGACCGATGACAATGGCCTGACTGTTGATAACAAAAGTGAAGTTACCGCCCACAAAGCCTGCCAGATACTGGAACAGGTAGGAGGCAGCCACATAGCCTACCATGATGGGCCACACATTACCGGGGTGAGAACCGGAGTTACAGCAGCAGACCATACAGAAGATGAGGCCGAAGGTCAGACCGTTGAGGGGGGCACCAATGAGGTTGTAGTAGGCCACAATGAACAGACCATAGACACCCAGATTCATGAGCATGGTGGCAGTGCCGTACTTCTGAGAGAAGCTGACACTGTGACCGGAATCGTGGAGCAGGTTCCAGTAGTCCTTGGGACGGCAGCCCATACCGATGGCAGCGAGGATGCACAGGCCAAAGACCACGAGACAGAACACATTGACCACGGTGGCGGAAATGACAGCCAGACCGTCGGCCGAGGGAGCGGCAGGAACCGCCACACCGGGAACCTTGTACAGGATTGCCCGGAGGAAGAAAGCGACCATACCGATGGGGAGGGCAGCAGAGTACAGGTCAAATCCCTTGTGAACCTTGGGGGAATGGCCCAGACCGGCGGGCAGGAAAAAGCCGATGATGAAGCCCACGATGAGGCTCAAAAGCAGACCTTCCCAGCGGAAGCCCACCATTTCGGCATTGGGGTAACGGAACAAAAGGTCGGAAATCAGGGGAGCGATACCGGTGGAAAACAGCATAGCATTGGCATTTGCGCCCAGCTTTTCCTTTTTCACCAGGCAGTACAGCACAACACCCAAAATGGTAGGCAGGATGTTGAAGGGATTGATGCCCCAGGTGGAGAAGCCTACGGTGAGCAGAAAGGCCAGCGTGGATACATTGTTGGGCTTGGCACCGGGAAGGCAGAACAGTCCCAGAGCAATGAGGCCCACAATACCCATGTTAAAGAAGGTAGCCGCATAGCCGCCTACGGCCCAGTAGTTGGTAGTGACCTTACAGGTGCCGGTGAGGATGTTCCACCAGCCGGAGAAAAGAGTGCTGAGATCGGACATGAACAGACTAGCGACCAGAAAAGACAGGGAAAAGAAGGCAAAGAGGAGACGCAGGAAGGATTCCTCCGGCAAGTTTCTCAGTTTTTTCATGTTACTCTCTCCTAATATGTATGTTGTAGGAAAAAAACAACGAGGCGAAGGTGATTCGCCTCGTTGTGATGGTTGGGGGTTAGACCTTCTCGGCAGCCTCCACAACGTGCTTCATGAGGACGCTGGTAGTAACGGAGCCAACACCACCGGGAACGGGGGTAATGGCCTCCACAATGGGCTCAACCTCGGAGAAGACAGCGTCGCCTGCAATGGCACCCTTGCCGCCCTTGGCGTTGATCTTATCGGGGTCCCAGTTGATGGAGACGTCAATGACAATCTGACCGGGGCGGACATAATCCTTGGTCAGAGAATTGAGAACACCGGCAGCGGACACGATGATGTCTGCATTCTTGCAGATCTCAGCGGTGTTGACGGTCTTGGTGTGGCACACGGTAACGGTGGCGTTCTTGCCCATGAGCATCATAGCGGCGGGCTTGCCGACTACCAGAGAACGGCCAATCACAACGGCGTTCTTGCCCTTGCAGTCGATGCCGTAGTAGTCCAGGATCTCCATGCAGGCAGCGGGGGTGCAGGGAGCGTAACCCAGATCGTTGAGGCCTTCGAAGACACCGGCGTTGGACAGATGGGTCATGCAGTCCATGTCCTTCTTGGGGTCCAGACGGTTGCAGATCTCATTCTGGTCCGCCTTCAGGTGCTTGGGCAGGGGACGGAACATGAGAACGCCGTGGATGGAGTTGTCGGCGTTGATCTTGTCGATGGTAGCCAGCAGCTCTTCCTTGGACACATCCTCAGGCAGGATGAAGTTCACGATCTTTACGCCAACCAGCTCAGCACGCTTGGTTGCGCCTCTCTCATAGCTCAGGTCGCTGGGGTTCTCGCCGCAGCGGAGGATTGCCAGAGTGGGCTCTACGCCCTTTTCCCGCAGAGCGGCAGTGCGCTCCTGGAGTTTTGCATTCAGGGCATCGGTAACTTCCTTGCCCAGTAACAGTTTAGCCATGTTATATTCTCCTTATTATATGTAACGCTGAATATTGCGGATTTTATTTGAAGAAGCCGGCCTTGACGGACTCAAAAATCTCGTCGGCCATCTTGCCGTACTTGTCCAGCATACCCAGGCACTTGGCGTTCATCTCTTCGGCCAGTTCCCGGTTCTTGAGGGACTTGGTGTTAATAAACACATTGAGGGAAGCGGCCTGCAAGGCAGCCTTCACGCACACGGCACCGCAGCCGGCATCGGACACAGCCAGACGGGAGCCCTTAGCGGCAAAGACGGCAATGGCGTCCAGAGACTGGCAGCACAGCTCCATGATGTGTACGGGAACGGCACAGGCGGTAATGGTGGCCTCTTCCAGAATCTGCTCCCGGTTGGGGTCATCCTTGGGAATACCGTATGCCTTAGCCAGAGGTACGAAGCCCTTGTCATCGGCCTCGACCTGGTTGAGAAGCTCGGTCTGCAAAGCGTCACATTTTGCCTTCAGAGCCAGAATCTCTTCTTCCACGTCTGCATACTTCTTTTTGCCCACGGTGAGAGAACCCACCATGTTACCCAAAGCGGTACCCAGAGCGCCAACCAGAGCAGCAGCACCGCCGCCGCCGGGGGCAGGCTCGGAGGAGGCCAGAACCTCCACAAACTTACGGCAGGATTCCAAAGTCATATCCATAATGTAATGTTCTCCAATCAGTTATAGTATGGGAAATATTTCAAGATACGGCGTAAAGGCGCAGGCGGCTGAGCGCCTGCGCCTTTTGATATTCAGAACAGATTAGAACAGGCCGGAGATCTTGCCGGTCTCGTCCACATCGATACGCTCGGCAGCGGGGACCTTAGGCAGACCGGGCATGGTCATGATCTCACCGGTGAGAGCAACCAGGAAGCCTGCACCGGCGGAAACCTTGATGTTCCGGACGGTGATGGTGAAGCCTCTGGGAGCACCCAGCTTGGTCTGGTCATCGGTGAAGGAATACTGGGTCTTAGCCATGCAAATGGGCATCTTATCGTAGCCCAGCTCGGTCAGAGTCTTGATCTGCTTCTCAGCGTTGGCAGTGAAGTTCACGCCGTCAGCATGATAGATTCTCTTAGCGATAGCTTCGATCTTCTCCTTGATGGGAGCTTCCACATCATAAGCGAAGCTGAAGTCGTTGGGCTCTTCGCACAGACGAACCACTTCGTTTGCCAGAGCGATACCGCCTTCGCCGCCCTTTGCCCAAACCTCGGACAGAGCAACGTTGACACCCAGCTCCTTGCACTTGCGCTCCACCAGCTCCAGCTCGGCCTCGGTGTCCATGGGGAAGCGGTTGATAGCGACTACGCAGGGCAGCTTGTAAACCTTGGTGATGTTCTCCACGTGCTGCAGCAGGTTGGGCAGACCCTTTTCCAGAGCCTCCAGGTTCTCAACGCCGGTCTCGGCCTTGGGCACGCCGCCGTTGTACTTGAGGGCACGGACGGTAGCAACCAGAACCACGCAGGAGGGCTTCAGGCCAGCCATGCGGCACTTGATGTCCAGGAACTTCTCAGCACCCAGGTCTGCGCCGAAGCCAGCCTCGGTGATGGTGTAGTCGGACAGCTTCAGAGCGATCTTAGTAGCGGTAACGGAGTTACAGCCATGAGCAATGTTAGCGAAGGGACCGCCATGTACGAAAGCGGGGGTGTGCTCCAGGGTCTGAACCAGGTTGGGCTTCAGAGCATCCTTCAGCAGAGCAGCCATAGCACCCTGAGCCTTCAGGTCGCCAGCGGTAACGGGCTTGCCGTCACGGGTGTAAGCAACGACCAGACGAGCCAGACGGTTCTTGAGGTCGGTAATATCGGAAGCCAGGCACAGAACAGCCATGATTTCGGAGGCAACGGTGATGTCGTAGCCGTCCTCACGGGGCATACCGTTGGTCTTGCCGCCCAGGCCATCGGTGATGAAGCGGAGCTGACGGTCGTTCATATCGACACAACGACGCCAGGTGATCTGACGGGGGTCGATGTTCAGAGCGTTGCCCTGATAAATGTGGTTATCCAGCATAGCAGCCAGCAGGTTGTTCGCTGCGCCGATTGCGTGGAAGTCACCGGTAAAGTGCAGGTTGATGTCCTCCATGGGGACAACCTGAGCATAGCCGCCGCCTGCGGCACCGCCCTTAACACCAAACACAGGTCCCAGAGAAGGCTCACGCAGTGCAACCAGAACGTTCTTGCCGATTCTACGCATACCGTCAGCCAGGCCAACAGTGGTAGTGGTCTTGCCCTCACCGGCGGGGGTGGGGTTGATAGCGGTGACCAGAATCAGCTTGCCGTCGGGACGGTCGGTTTCGTTCAGGATGTTGTAGTCTACCTTAGCCTTGTACTTGCCGTACTGCTCCAGGTACTTTTCATCTACGCCAGCAGTCTTAGCAACCTCAGTAATGGGCTGCATCGGGGTTTCCTGTGCGATTTCAATGTCAGTTTTGAAAGCCATGTTCATCAATCTCCTTGTATTGTTGTTGGTACCCTGCCGTTGGATTGGCCCAGGCCCATACAGGATGTATGAATAAAGCCGTTGGTATAACTTTATTCATCATATTTTGTAGCAGGGGCTACGCCCTTGACTTGATATTGTTTTACCACCATCTGGGCAAAATGTCAATAAAGAACTTCACATCTGGCCCATCTTCTGCACATTGACGAAAAAAACCCGCATTTTTCTTCACCAAAAACAGCCTATAGCTAATTCTGTATCGATATGGAAATATTTGTTTTGCATCATTAAATTGGCATTACACACCTTTACTTTTATGAGACTTGACCGTATAATAGAGGAAAGAAACAATAGGGGGAGATATCAATGAAAAGCCGAACTTTTCGCTGCATAATTCATATTTTGTTTTTCACAGCCGTCCTGTCTCCGTTAAGTTGGGGACGTTTTATAACAATTGCACAAAACGTGTTCAGTCTTTCCGCTTTTGGAACGGGAGACATGGTGTTCTGTCTGGTTTTGAGCCTTTTGCCCATGCTGTTTTTCTTTTTGGGACTGTTTTTGCAGAAAAAAACCGGGCCGGTTTGGGGCAGTGCGCTGGCCTGTGTATGCTTTCTTCTGGCAGTAGCCGCCTGGAGCTATACGATGGTAGACCAGTGGAATTCCTGGCAGAACGCCTATTTGCTGGGAAGCATTACCCGGCAGCAGGAAGCAAGACTGCGGGCCGTGTCCCTTGTGGGCTTTTTCTCCGCATTGATTCCCATTGTGTCCCAGATTCCCGGCTACTTTAGAAAGAAGTAGTACAGAAGCCTGCGCCAAAGTACCTATGAAAATAGGTATGCGGCTTGCAGAACATTATGCAATAAGATTTTAATAGAACAGGGCCGCCTCAAATACTGAGGCGGCCCTGAACGATTATAGAGAAATCCATCAGATTTCCATAATGACCGGCAGAATCATGGGATTGCGCTTGGTGGTCTTATAGAGGTAGCTGGACAAATCATTTTTAATGGAGGACTTGATGGTGGCCCAGTCTCTGGCTCCCTTCTTCTGGCACCGCTCCACGGAATCCAGAGCGATGAGCCGAAGGTCTTCCATCAAGGTTTCGGACTCTTTGACGTACACAAAGCCACGGGTAATAATATCCGGTCCGGAGATAATGGAACCGTCCTGACTGGACAGGTTCACACAGACCACCAGCATACCATCCTGGGCCAAATGCTTCCGGTCCCGGAGCACCACACTGCCCACATCGCCCACACCGGTGCCATCCACCAGCACTTTACCGGCCGGGACGGAGCCATTGATGCGGCAGGTACGGGCAGACAGCTCCATGACCTGACCGATGTCGGAAACCAGAATATTTTTGGGATTCATGCCCATCTGTTTGGCAAGCTTGGCATGAATTTGCAGGTGCCGCTGCTCGCCGTGGATGGGGATGAAGAACTTGGGCTTGGTGAGGGCGTGAATGATTTTCAGCTCCTCCTGACAGGCGTGACCGGACACATGGAGGCCCTCGGACTTCTCATAGACCACCTCGGCACCCTTGCGATAAAGCTCGTTGATGATGCGGGAAATGGCCTTTTCGTTGCCGGGAATGGCGGAAGCGGAAATAATGATTCGGTCACCGGGCTGGATCTCCACCTGCTTGTGGGTAGAGAAGGCCATGCGGTACATAGCGGACATGTTTTCACCCTGAGAACCGGTGGAAACAATGACGATTTTATCTTTTGGCAGGGTCTTGATGGCACTGATGTCCACAATGGTATTGGCAGGGACTTTCAGATAGTTGAGTTCCGCGGCCACTTTCAGCACGTTTTCCATACTGCGGCCCGTGACGGCAACCTTTCTGCCATAGCGGTGGGCAATCTGCAAGACTGCCTGAATCCGGTGCATATTGGAGGCGAAGGTTGTAATGATGATTCTCTGGGAACAGTTCTTAAACTGCCGGTCCAGACTCTCCGTGACCACCTGCTCGGAAGGGGTGTAACCGGTGCGTTCCACGTTGGTGGAGTCACACAGCAGGGCCAGAATTCCTTCCTTGCCCAATACGCCCAGACGGCCCAGATCCATCATACCGCCCTCAGCGGTGGGGTCGATCTTAAAGTCACCGGTCATAATGACCTTGCCCACCGGGGTGGTGATGCAGAAGCAGACGGCGTCGGCAATGGAGTGGTTGACGTGGATGAATTCCACCTGGAAGCATCCGGCCTTCACCACGTCACCGGGCTTGTGGGTCACCAGCTTCACCTGATCCAGCTTGTGCTCTTCCAGCTTGAGCTTAATGAGGCCGCCGGTCATGGGGGTCACATGGACCGGAGCATTGACCTGCTGGAGGCAGTAGGGCAGGGAACCGATGTGGTCTTCGTGTCCATGGGTGATAAAGAAACCACGGAGCTTTGCCTGATTCTTCACCAAATAAGTGAAGTCGGGGATGACCAGATCCACACCATACATATCGTCTTCGGGGAAGCCAACGCCGCAGTCCACGACGATCATATCCTTCCCATATTCCAAAACGGTAATGTTTTTACCGATTTCATTCAGGCCGCCCAGGGAAATAATTTTTAGTTTTTCAGCCAATAGTGATACAACTCCTTTACAATTCACACAAAAATTTCGGTCGTTCCGATGGTATCAAAAACAGCACCGACCTGTCTATATTGTCGGTGATTCGTGGGAGGGGACACAAAAAGGGTACAGCAAACAGAGCATCCCGTGACCGTTTTTTGAAACCCTGCACGTTTTCAAACCCACACGATCACCTGGCTGCCGGAAAAGTACCAATATCCCCTTGTTCAAAATGCGGAAATCCGCAATAACGACAAATACATGTACCCAACTGGTACACAGTTACTGCTATTATAGCACAGTCTGAGGGAAAAGTATACCACCTTTTTTCAAAGGAATTTGCCGCCCATGGGCCTGGAAGGGCGGGGATCGGAGAGCGGCACCGGGTAGAAAGCAAATTGGAAAAAATGGAATTTTATAAGATAATCGTAGAAGTTGCTACCAATACCGGACGGAAAAAGCCGTAGGATTTCCGGGAGAGAGACGGATGGAAGGGAACCCACATCTGCAATGGGTTCCCGAACGAGACGGGCCGGGATCACTCTGTGGAGAGAAAACGCCATTGCATAGGGGAGAAAACGGGGGATTTTACAGGATATTTTCCAAATCTTTCAAAGACATCACGGAAAATGGAGCTTCCGGCGTAAAACGGACCAGAAAAATTTTGGGGCAGAATGGACCTTGCTGCCATTTGCAGCGGGGGCCAATGTGCACTTCCGGCGTACAATTCAAAATGGATGCGATGGAATCTACCGGTCACACAAAGGTGGAATTTTCCCCATTCCGGGTGGGTTTTTAAGACTTTTATGTGTGAAAGTGCGTAAAATAGTGGATAATATACGGAATATCAATGTATGAAAATACATCATAAATGTAGGATTCTATCGAGATAAACTGATGAAAACTGTGAGAAATGACAGAAATGGCTTAAAAATTTGTGACTTTGGTGAAAAATTAACCATTGTTTTTTGGGAGGAAATCGTATACAATGACTACAACAAGATAGACCCCATAATACAACTCGGGTGAAAATCCGGGTGGAAAAAATACAGGGAGGATCAACATGGAAAAGATACTGATTACCGGCAATACATTGACCTTGGAGGATCTGGTGGCTGTGTGCCGCAAGGATGCACAGGTTGCTTTGTCTGAGGAAGCAAAGCAGAATATTCTGGCATCCCGTCAGGTCGTAGATAAGCTGGTAGACGAGGACGCTGTGGTTTATGGTATTACAACTGGCTTCGGTAAGTTCAGTGATGTGACCATCACCCAGGACGAGTGCAAGCTGTTGCAGAAGAACCTGATTGTGACCCATGCCGTCGGCGCAGGCGACCCCTTCGCCCGTGAGGTAGTCCGTGGCATGATGCTCCTGCGTGTAAACAATCTGGCAAAGGGATTTTCCGGTACCAGACTGGTGGTGGTCCAGACCCTCATTGATATGCTGAACCGTGGCGTTGTGCCCGTCGTTCCCCAGAAGGGCTCTCTGGGTGCCAGCGGTGACCTGGCTCCTCTGTCTCACATGGTTCTGCCCATGCTGGGTCTGGGCGTGGCAGAGTACCAGGGCGAAGTGATGCCCGGTGCCGAGGCCATGAAGAAGGCCGGTATCGAAACCGTGGAGCTGGTAGCCAAGGAAGGTCTGGCCCTCACCAATGGTACTCAGGCTATGACCTCGGTTGGTGCTCTGGCCGTGTATGACGCTCTGAACCTTCTGAAGGTTGCCGATATTGCCGCCGCTCTGAGCTTTGAGGCCAACCGTGGTGTCAAGGACGCTCTGGACCCCAGAGTTCATGCCGTTCGTCCTCATGACGGCCAGATGAAGACCGCCGCCATTCTGCGTAATCTGCTGACCAACAGCGGCAACGTCACCAAACAGGGTGAGGTCCGTGTACAGGACGGCTACAGCCTGCGCTGTGTGCCTCAGGTTCACGGTGCAAGTAAGGATGCCATTGCCTATGTAAAGTCTAAGGTGGAAACCGAAATGAACGCCGTCACCGATAACCCCATTATCTTCAAGGAGACCATGGAGGGCATTTCCGGCGGTAACTTCCACGGTCAGCCCATGGCTCTGGCCTTTGACTTCCTGGGCATTGCCCTTTCCGAGCTGGCTAACATCTCCGAGCGCCGTCTGGAGCGTCTGGTGAACCCCAACATCGGTAACTTTCCCGCTTTCCTGGTAAAGAAGGGCGGCCTCAACTCCGGCTTTATGATTGTGCAGTATTCTGCTGCCGCTTTGGTTTCTGAAAATAAGGTGCTGGCCCATCCTGCCAGCGTAGACAGCATTCCTTCTTCCGCCGGTCAGGAAGACCATGTTTCCATGGGTACCATCGCCGCCAGAAAGGCCGGCGAGATTCTGGGCAACGTCCGTCGTGTCCTGTCCATGGAAATCATGTGTGCCTGTCAGGCCGTGGACCTGCTGGAAGGCAAGGACCGTCTGGGCAATGGTACCAAGCCCGCTTATGAGGTGATTCGCTCTGTCTGCGCTCCTCTGGAGGATGACCGTCCTTTGTATGACGACATCAACAACTGTGAAAACACCATCAAGGACGGCCGCCTGCTGAAGGCAGTAGAAGAGGCTGTGGGTGAAATCGAACTGTAATGGACTGAAATGGACTCTCCTCCTGAGCGGAGGGGAGTCCACTTGGATACCAACAAGGAGGAATTATTATGGATTTGAATGCCAAGCTGTTTCAGCTGGATGGTCCTCTGCCGGACTATCCCGAATTTGTCCCCGGAATTCGCCGTGCCCCCCGCCGGGAGTCCAAGCTGAGCGAGTCTGACCGGGAATTGGCCATTGCCAACGCTCTGCGTTACATTCCCAAGGAATATCACGAGCAGATGGCCCGTGAATTTGCCCAGGAGCTGGATGAACACGGCAGAATTTATGGCTACCGGTTCCGTCCTGCGGGAGCCATCCACGGAAAGCCCATTGATGAATACCGGGGTGCCTGTGTAGAAGGCCGTGCCTTCCAGGTGATGATTGACAACAACCTGGACTTTGATGTAGCTCTGTATCCTTATGAGCTGGTCACCTATGGTGAGACCGGACAGGTCTGCCAGAACTGGATGCAGTATCGGCTCATTAAGAAATATCTGGAAGTTCTGACTCAGGATCAGACTTTGGTGGTCATGTCCGGCCATCCTCTGGGCCTGTTCCGTTCTCATAAGATGGCCCCCCGTGTTATCATCTCCAACGGCCTCATGGTGGGTGAGTTTGATAATCTTCAGGGCTTCAACCGTGCCGCTGCCATGGGCGTTGCCAACTATGGTCAGATGACCGCCGGCGGCTGGATGTACATTGGACCTCAGGGTATCGTCCACGGCACCTTCAACACTCTGCTGAACGCAGGCCGTCTGGTGCTGGGTATCCCCAAGGATGAGGATTTGGCCGGCAGACTGTATGTTACTTCCGGCCTGGGCGGTATGTCCGGCGCACAGGGTAAGGCCGCTGAGATTGCAGGTGCCGTTGCCCTGATTGCAGAAGTGGATATGTCCAGAATCCAGACCCGTTATACTCAGGGCTGGGTCAGTGCTGTCACCGAAAGCCTGCCGGAAGCTCTGGCTATGGCAAAGGAAAAGCTGGCAGCCAAGGAGCCTTGCGCCATTGCCTACTGCGGCAATATTGTGGATTTGCTGGAATATCTGTATGAAAATGATGTCCACATCGATCTGCTGTCCGACCAGACCTCCTGCCATGTTCCCTATGACGGTGGCTATTGTCCCCAGGGCCTGAGCTTCCAGGAGCGTACCCGGATGCTGGCAGAAGACCCCGAGACCTTCCACAAGCTGGTGGACAAGACCCTGCGCCACCACTATGAAATGATCTGCAAGTTCCACGACCGTGGTACTTACTTCTTTGACTATGGCAACAGCTTCCTGAAGGCTGTCTTTGATGCCGGTGTGAAGGAAGTTTGCCGCAATGGTGAAAATGACCTGGACGGCTTTGTGTACCCCTCCTATGTGGAAGACATTCTGGGACCCCAGCTGTTTGACTATGGTTATGGCCCCTTCCGTTGGTGCTGCCTGTCCGGCAAGCCTGAGGATCTGGACAAGACCGACAAGGCTGCTATGGACTGCATCGACCCCGACCGCCGCTATCAGGACCGTGACAATTATGTTTGGGTCCGGGATGCCAAGAAGAACAAGCTGGTGGTTGGTACCCAGTGCCGTATCCTGTATCAGGATGCCCTGGGCCGTATGAAGATTGCTCTGAAATTTAATGAGATGGTCCGCAACGGCGAGGTTGGCCCCATTATGCTGGGCCGTGACCACCACGACACCGGCGGAACGGACTCTCCCTTCCGTGAGACCTCCAACATCAAGGACGGCTCCAACATCATGGCCGATATGGCGGTACAGTGCTATGCCGGTAACTGCGCCCGTGGCATGAGCCTGGTTGCCCTCCACAATGGCGGCGGCGTTGGCATTGGCAAGTCCATCAATGGCGGCTTCGGCATGGTGCTGGATGGCTCCGAGCGTGTGGACACCATCTTGTCCATGGCAATGCCCTGGGATACCATGGTAGGTGTTTCCCGCCGTGCATGGGCCAGAAACGAAAACGCATTGGAAACGGTCACTGCTTACAACGAGCAGTTTAAGGAAACCGACCATATCACCGTACCGGAAGTAGCAGACCGGGATATGATTCGGGGTATTTTGGGGGAATAACCATGAAAAAGCGTCTGGTTATCTCCAACATTGGAATGTTGGCCACTCCCACCGGAAGCAGTGCCAAGTCCGGCTCTCAGCAGGGAGAACTTCTGGTGCTGGAAGATGCCTGGCTGGCGGCAGAGGATGGAATCATCACTGCCATGGGTCAGGGACAGGCCCCTGAGAACCTTGTAAAAGATGCTCAGGTGGTAGATGCCAAAGGCTCTCTGGTAACCCCCGGCCTTGTGGATGCCCATACCCATCTGGTATTTGGCGGCTGGCGAGAGCATGAGCTGGCCATGAAGCGAAAGGGCGTTCCCTATCTGGAGATTCTGGCACAGGGCGGCGGTATTCTGTCCACCGTCCGCATGACCCGGCAGGCTACACAGGAAGAGCTGGTGCAGAAGGCAGAAAAGGCATTGAAAACAATGCTGTCTCTGGGTGTCACCACCTGCGAAGCCAAGAGTGGCTATGGCCTTGACCGGGAGACAGAGCGGAAGCAGCTGGCAGTTATGCAGGATTTGGAAAAGATTCAGCCTGTGGAACTGGTCAAGACCTTTTTGGGTGCTCACGCTCTGCCTGTGGAGTACAAGGACAACCGGGAAGGCTATCTCCGCCTGTTGACGGAGGAGCTGATTCCCCAGATTGCCAAGGAACATCTGGCGGAGTTCTGCGATGTGTTCTGTGAAACCGGCGTGTTTACCGCCGAGGAATCCCGAAAGATTCTGGAAGCCGGACAGGCCCATGGCCTGAAGGCTAAGATTCATACGGATGAAATCGATGCCATTGGCGGCACGGAGCTGGCAGGGGAGCTGCACGCAGTTTCCGCCGAGCACCTGATTGCCGCCACGGATTCCGGTATTGAAGCACTGGCAAAGGGCGGCACGGTGGCAGTGCTTCTGCCCGCCACCTCCTTCTATCTCAATAAGCCCTATGCAAGAGCAAGAGATATGGTACAATCTGGCGTACCTGTGGCAGTGGCCTCGGACTATAACCCCGGTTCCTGTCCCAGCCTCAATCTCCAGTTTGTCATGAATCTGGCCTGCTGGAACTATAAGCTTTCTCCGGAAGAGGTGCTTACCGCTGTCACGCTGAATGCGGCTGCCGCAGTACACAGAGCGGACAAGGTGGGCACGCTGGAACCCGGCAAGCAGGCCGATCTGGTGATCTGGGATGCCCCCAATTTGGACTATATTTTCTATCGATTCGGTGAAAATCTCACCCGCACTGTAGTGAAAAACGGCATTCCCGTCTGGGAAGCCTAAGGGAAGAAAGGATGTAATCATCATGGATCAGATTTTGGAATGTGTACCTAATTTCAGCGAAGGCAGAGACCTGTCCGTTATCGAAAAGCTGTGTGACTGCTTCCGTGGCAAGCCCGGTGTCCGTCTTCTGGACTACACCTGGGACCACGACCACAACCGCTGCGTTCTCACCATCATCGGTGAGCCGGAGCCTCTGCGGGATGCCGTAGTAGAATCTGTGGGCCGTGCTGTGGAGCTGATCGACATGACCAAGCATCAGGGCCAGCATCCCAGAATGGGCTGCGTAGACGTGATCCCCTTTATCCCCATCCGCAATACGACCATTGGCGATGCCGACCGCATTGCAAAGGAGACTGCAAAGCTGGCTTCCGAGAAGTACGGCCAGCCCTTCTTCCTGTATGAGAAGTCCGCAACTGCTCCTCACCGTGAAAACCTGGCTCAGGTTCGGAAGGGTCAGTTTGAGGGCATGGCAGAGAAGATGAAGGACCCCATGTGGATTCCCGACTACGGCCCCCACACCATCCATCCCACCGGCGGTGCTACCTGCATCGGTGCCCGGATGCCTCTGATTGCCTATAACATCAATCTGGATACCCCCAATGTGGAGATTGCCTCCGCCATTGCAAAGAACATCCGTCATATGAACGGCGGTTTCCGTTACTGCAAGGCCATGGGCGTTCATCTGGAGGACCGGAATCTGGCTCAGGTCTCCATGAACCTGACCGACTTCACCCAGACTGCCATGTATCGTGTATTTGAGACCGTAAAGATGGAAGCCAAGCGTTACGGTGTCAATGTGCTGGGCAGTGAAATTGTTGGTCTGGTACCTCAGCAGGCCCTGTTGGATTGTGCCGCTTATTACCTGCAACTGGAAGGCTTCAACGGCGACCAGGTGCTGGAAAACAGACTGTGAGATTCAAATGGAACTGAGAAATTTAACGGTAGCTGATTTTGCAGCCATTACCGCATCGGATGCCCCCGCCCCCGGCGGCGGCAGTGTGTCCGCTCTGGCAGGAACTCTGGCTGCGGCTCTGGCGGAGATGGTGGCCCGGCTCACAGTAGGCCGGGAAAAGTACGCTGCTTCTCAGGAGCAGATGGACGAAATCATCCAGACCATTCCTCCCATCCGGGAGCGTCTGCTGGTAGCTATTGACCGGGACAGCAGTGCGTTTGACCAGTACATGGCAGCTCTTTCCATGCCCAAGTCTACGGACGAAGAGAAGGAGGCCCGGAAGGCCGCCATGCAGGAGGGGCTCAAGGAGGCCGCCAAGGTTCCTCTGGAAGTAGCCGAGGCTGCACTGTCTCTGATGCCCAGTCTGGAAAAGGCCGTCACCATGGGCAACCCCAATGCAGTCACGGACGGTATGGTGGGAACCATGATGGCCAGAACGGCTGTATTGGGTGCTCTGTTCAATGTGCGGGTAAACCTGGACTCCATTAAGGACCAGGCTTTTGTGGAAGAACTTTCCGCAAAGACCGATGTGATCCAGCGTGAGGCAATGGCTTGGGAGACCAAGATTCTGTCTCAGACGACTCTTTCCAACATTTAACAGAGGATCGATTCGTAAATTAGGCAGGATGTGTCCTTGACATTTGGGCACATCCTGCTATTTTCTGAAATAATCGGTTTTTATTTCAAAATATAAAATGGAATAAGATTTGTAAAATTTGCAAATAATACTTGCAGATTGATAAAATATGAGGTAGAATAAGTAGAATCGAAGGTATAAAGGAGGTGAAAGTATGAATCTGACAAAGAATGAAATTGAAGTAATGGATGTATTTTGGGAGGCAGATAAACCACTGTCTAGAGGGGACTTGCTGAAGCTGTCTGTGGAAAAATCCTGGAAATCAAATTCCGTGCACATTCTGCTGAACAGTCTGTTGAAGAAGGGCGCACTTCGAGAGGCTGGATTCGTCCGCAGTGGTAAGACCTATGGTCGTACGTTTGAGGCCGCAGTTACCTGCGAGGAATATTATGCAAGCATGATTGGCACTACGACAAAAACTCATCCTTCTGTACCGGTTTTGCTGGCAGCAATGCTGGAGCATATGGAGCTGACCGTGGAAGACATGAACGGAATGGAAGAGGTCCTGCGGCAGAAGCGGGAGGCTATGTCAGAAGAAAAGGAATGATCGGCTGCACAGATTTCGTTGAGAATATGTGCCCGGACTTCCGAGGAATTCACGTTTATATGGAAAAATCAGGTTGAATTTGCAGTTTTAGGACGCAGATTTGGCCTGATTTTTTTATTGCGAGATAGAGAAACAATCCCAATTTGGGATGTTGCTATGTGAATGGGTTTGTGCTACAATGAAAAAGCGAAAAAGAGGCAATGTCCCTGAAACGCAGCACAGGGTATAAGATGTCCCTGAACAAGGAGGAAATAGACCATGTTAGCATCGAACAGTATGCAAAAGACGCTGGAAAAGCTGAACCGTCTGACGGGGATGCTTCAGGAGCGTTTGTTTGTGCCAATTGGCCAGGCCCAGGGCCTGCGTCTATATCAGACCACCACACCTCTGCATGAGATTCCGGAGGAAGGACTTTATCAGGAGATTCCCGAAAACAGAATCTGGGGCGGGGACGGCGTATACGGCTGGTTCCGCTGCTCTTATACAGTCCCTGAGGAGTATGACGGAAAAGCTCTGTATCTGTACAACCACATCGGAGCCTATGAAGGAACCCTGTGGGTCAATGGATGTATACATAGCAACTATGCAGCCAAGTATGTGGAGCAGACCCACGGCAACCACTACTGCAACCGGATTACCGCTGCCGCCAAGGCAGGGGAGACCTTTGAGTTTGCTTTGGAGTGCTATTCTTACCACGATATGCCCGGTACGCAGCCCTTTGAGAACGAAGTCCACGATTATAACTATACCATTGGCTCTCTGGACGTGTGCCTCCGGGACGATGAGCTGATAGAATTCCTGTTTGACTTAAAGACCCTCATTTCTCTGCGCAACTCTCTGCCAGACAATTCCTTCCGTAAGGCAGAGGTGGATCAGGCTTTGCTGCAAGTCCACAGAACTCTGTACTACAGCCCCGATGCCTGCACCGACGAGGAATTCCGGGGCAAGCTTCGGGAAGCTTCTCCCTATCTCAAGGAGCAGCTGGCCAAGAAGAACAGCGGTTCTGCTCCCTGGGTGGGCCTCATTGGTCACAGCCACATGGACACCGCATGGCTCTGGCCCATCAGCGAGACCGAAAAGAAGTGCGCCAGAACTTACGCCAACCAGTTGAACCTCATGGAGGAGTACCCGGAATATAAGTTTGTCCAGTCCTCTGCCTATCACAGCGACATCATCCGCCGGAACAACCCCGAACTGTTTGACCGTATCTGCAAGGCCGTACGGGAAGGCCGTTATGAGCCTAACGGCGGTGTATGGGTAGAATGTGACTGCAACCTGACCGGCGGCGAATACCTGATTCGGCAGTTTGTCTGGGGCCAGCGGTTCACCCGGAAGTATTTTAATTACACCGCCGACAGCTTCTGGCTGCCCGATACCTTTGGTTATTCCTTCGCCATTCCTCAGATTATGAAGGGCTGTGAAGTGAAGTACTTCCAGACCACCAAAATGGCTTGGGGCGACACCACGAAATTCCCCTATACTTCCTTCTATTGGCAGGGTCTGGACGGAACCCGGGTTCTCACCCATTTGAACCGCATCCACATGGGCCCCTCTGCGGAGGCTTACCATGAAATGACCGACGGCAGCGACCAGATTTTGGAGAAGGGTTCTTCCTCCATGCGTCTGTTCTCCTTCGGTCGTGGTGACGGCGGCGGCGGCCCTGAGTTTGAAATGCTGGAAATGGCTCGCCGTCTGGAAGATCTGGAGGGCGCACCTCGCAGCGGCTATCAGACCGTATCTCAGTTTATGAAGCAGCTGGAAGAGACCATCAAAGAGCCCAGCGTCTACGCCGATGAAATGTATCTGGAGCTGCACCGTGGCACCCTCACCAACCAGTCCGAAATCAAGCGCAACAACCGGGATTGCGAAATCGCTCTGCATAATCTGGAATTTGCTCTGGTTCGGGATGCGGTAAAGAAGGGCATTGCCGCAGACGGCACCGAAGTAGAACCCCTGATGAACACCCTGCTGGTGCGTCAGTTCCATGACATTCTGCCCGGAACCTGCATCCACAGTGTCCACGAGGAGACCCGCCGGGTGGTACGGCAGACCATCGAGCAGGCCGACCGGATGACCCAGAATCTTCTGAAAACCAAGGACGAAGCCGACAGCCTCACCCTTTTGAACCCCCTGTCCTTTGTAAGAAAGGATACTCTGCATCTGTCCGGCGACTTTGCAGGCATCGAGGGCCACGAGACGCAGGGCTATGAAGACCTGTTTGGCAAGCGGAAGCTGGCAGTTTCCAATGTGGAAATTCCTGCCCTGTCTTCCTGTGTCCTGCACGGCAGTGAGCAGACCTGTGAGGCACCTACTGCCTTCAGGATGGAGGGCAACCGCCTGACCACACCGTTCTTGCAGGTGATTTTTGACGACAATGGTACCATCGGTTCCATGATTGACCGGAGAAACGGCCGGGAACTGGTTCACGGTCTGCCCTTTAACACCTTCCTCATGGCAGAGGACGTGCCTGCTGCCTGGGACAACTGGGATTTGGATGCAGACGAGGAAGAGAAGTTTGTTCCTGCCGGAAAGCTTCTGGAACGGAAGATCATTTCCGACGGTGCAGTAGAGCTTCGGATTCGGAGCCGTTACGCCATCAGCGACAAGTCCACCATTGAGCAGGACATGGTCTTTGATGCCAACAGCCCCATGATTACCTTTGAGACCATCATTGACTGGCAGGAGGAGCATCGGTTCCTCAAGACCGCCTTTGACACCTCTCTGCACTGCGATGGTGTACGCAACGAGATTCAGTTCGGTTATATCCGCCGCTCCAACCATCGTTCCACAGAGACCGAAAAGGCTCGCTTTGAGATCTGCAACCACAAGTACAGTGACCTCAGCGAAAACAGCTATGGCATTGCCCTGCTGAACGACAGCAAGTATGGCCTGTCCGTGCAGGAAGGCAGTATGCGTCTTTCCCTCCACAAGGGCGGTGTGCGTCCCGACAAGCTGGGCGACAAGGGCCGTCACTACTGCCGTTATGCACTGGTGGTTCACGACGGGGCCTTTGGAGCAGAAAGCGTCATTCAGCCAGCTTATGCCTTTAACTATTCGCCTGTGGTTCACACCGGTGCAGAGGAAACCCAGTCCTTGGTGAAGGTGGGTGCTTCCAATGTCATCATTGAGACCGTCAAGCCCTGTGAGGACGCACAGAATGCTTATATTCTGCGTCTGTACGAGGCTGCCGGCGACTATGCCCGCACGGCTCTGACCTTCGACCATCCCGTAAAGGCAGTCTATGACTGCAATATGCTGGAAGAGGAGAAGTCTGCCATCGACCCGGCAGAATTGACCTTCAAGCCCTTCCAGATTCGTACCATTAAGATTTGCTACTAATACAAAAGGGTGTACCGGAGTTTTGCTCTGGTACACCCTTTTTGCAGTTATTTATTTGTTTTGCGTGGCCTTTTCCCATGACTTCGTAAAATATCGTTTCATAAATTCCGCCTGCACGGGCTGATCGTGGAAGAAATTGGATTGCAGAATAAAATCCCGAATCATGTCAATCAGCTCCTGCTGTCTTTTTTCTGACTGCTCATTGTATCTTAAAATTTTCAGTTCGCCCAAGGCTTCGTATTTCAGCAATTCTTCATACACATCCGGGACAAATACAACATGGCCTATTTTGACATTTTTCGTACTGGAATACATATGATCCCGTTCTTTTGCCATGGAAAAATCAGAGTTTTTCGGGATATAGTATAAATAGCCCGAAACACCTTTGTAAAAGGTTTTCAGTTGGTCCGGGAATTGTTCTTCGTAAAAGGCGATTCCGTTTTTAACCCAACCCGTTACATGTTTTACCGGTGTATGATTGTGTGTTTCGTCCCAGATATAAAAGAGCGCATAAGGGATGCTTCCGGTTAAGTAAACAATGTTATCTTCGGAATCGTGTGATTTGGAGCAAGCTTCTAATTCTGTGATTCCTTCCGTGATTGACCCGTGATATAGATACTCCATAAAGTCCCCCCTGAAAATTTAGAAAATGCTGTTTTATAAACGTCTATTTCTTACTATAACACAAAAAATAAATCCGACAATGCACATGGGTCGTAATGGAAATGGTTTGAGCATGGTTTTATGTGAAGTTTACGGAAAAAGGAGCGGGTTTTTGCAGAATTGGTTGCATTTTTGGGTTTGGTATGTATGATAAAAGGGGCAAGATAGGAAGAGAGAAACCTTCCTCTGGAAATCAGTTGCGCCAAAAGGAAAATCGTGGTATCATTTAGT
>CAUWEI010000031.1:0-36326 GCA_963557675.1 uncultured Oscillospiraceae bacterium
CATCTGTGCAGTATAATTCAATTTTCAATGTGTCCAGGATTCTGGGTACATATCATGCCTGCATAGCGCACCAACGACCTGTCGCTTTTTTATTACTCCGCCTTGAGCATATAGGTTGAACCGGGGACAATTTCAGTAAGATCTACGCTCTCTGTAGCATATGCGCCATCTACATAGAAGGCCCAATACTTGCCATCCTTGTCAAAATCCAGAGTCACACCGTTAACGGTCTTAATGTACAAGCCATACTCGCCCTGCTCTCCCGCAATGAGATTCAAAGCCGTAAGGGCTGCACCAACTGTTTTTTCGTCGGTGTTGATTTCCGCCGAAATCTCCTTGCCATCCACGTCTACCACTTTCAAGGTAAACTTGGTAGCACCGGTACCCAAGGACTGGCCATCCGTGATGGTCGTAACATTGGTCGTGCCACTGTCCGTGTTCTTATCCCCGCAGCCTGTTGTAACCAGTGCCAGAGCCGCAACCAGCACGATACAAAGGACCAAGGACATCAGCCTTTTCATCTTTGTCATTTTCATATTGTCTAACTCCTTTATTGGTCATTTCGCACCGTACCAGCTGGCATCCGCAGCCATAATAGGTGCGCTGTTGGGTTTCCGGCTTGGCAGCTTTCGGCCACTTCCCTCCTTTGATTGCTCAAAAGAGGGCTTCCTGATTTGCGGTTTCAGAAAGCAGCAATCCGTAAAGCTCATACCTGACGGCGGCGGGCCCGCACAGGACTTACACCTGTTTGCTCAACAGTATCCTCATTATACCATCTCGTCCATCCGCTTTCAACCGAAAACGCACCCATTATGTCAACGTTTCAAATCATTCTTAAATTATTTCAGGTAGTTGCACAGACGCTCAATGATCTGAGCTGCCTGAGCACGGATGGCGGTATTCTTGGGGCTCAACATCGTTGCGCTGGTGCCATTGACAATCTTATTCTCCACGGCCCATGCCATAGCGTCAACCGCATACTTGGAAACCTTGTTTGCATCCTGATACTTGCTGAGGTCGGCCTTCTTGCTCACATCTGCGCCCTTGAGCTTTGCATAACGAGCAAAGAAGGTCACCATCTGCTCTCTGGTAACCGGCTTTTCAGGAGCAAATCTGGTATCATCCACACCTTCGGCAATTTTCTCCTTGTAAGCCCAAGCAACCGCCTTTTCGTAGTAGCTGCCCTTCTTCAAATCCGTAAAGGGAGTCTCAATGGAAACATCGGGTTCCTTCTCCATGCGGTACAGAATGGTCACAAGCTGACCACGCCTGAGCTGTGCGGTAGGAGCAAAGTGGGTGGTATCCATACCGTTCATCAGGTTGTTGTTGTAGACGTACTCTACCGCCGCATGGTACCACTTGCCTTCCGGCACGTCAACAAAGGGCAGAGGCTGCTTCAACTCCACATCGGTCATGTCGTACAGAGCGGTCTGGCCCTTCTGAAGACGGTCACAGGCAGTCAGTGCATAGTAGCCCTGCTCAGAGGCCATGCCGTCTACTTCCATATCGGCTACATGCTTGAAGCCGCCGCCTTCTACAAAGTAATCGCACAGAGCGTTTACCACACTTCTTCCGTTCTTGATGAACCGAGCATCCTTGTTGGGATCGATACCTAGGGAAGTCAGAGCCACAATGACCTGGGCAGAAGATTCCGAGTTAACGGTCTCCCAAGAGCCAAAACCACCGTCAGCCATCTGCATCTTGGACAGAGTCTCAAGGGCGGTATCTACAGCAGTCTTTACCTTCTCATTCTTCTCGTAGTAAGGAGCCAGGGCCTGAATGGCCATAGCGGTCAGATCCGGGTCAGACTTTTCACCGGAAAGATCCCAGCCACCGTCCGAAAGCTGTGCAGCGAGGATGCAATCAATCAGGCCCTCACGGGTTACCTGCTCCCCGCCCTCGAAGGCAGTGGGAATCGCATAGTTGTGAGAATCAAAAGCAATCAGTGCCCAGATAGGACCGTTGATGCCCTGCTTTTTCAGATACTTCATGTCGGTAAGGCCCTTGAGCAGGTTGTGGCCTGCCACATTGGTGACATCCTTACCCATGGCAGTCAGAGCCAGAATGACACGGGAGTTGTCCGAGGACTTGCTGCGATGGAGCTGCTCCCAATCATTGATCTTATGTGCTACATAATCCAAAACATTTTCGTAGTAGCCGGCAGGAACTTCCCTACCGCTTCTTACCAGACCCAAAACCAGCCATTCGCCGCCAATGGAATTGACCGTAGGAGTGGTCTGCTTTGCCAGATTTTCCAGATAATCGCCGGTATCCTTAAATGCCTTAGCGGCATCCACACTGGGAGTGACAGGATTTTCCTTTTCAACTGTTACGGTGTAAATGGACGCGCCAGATCCTACGTTAATGGTAATCACAGTGCCATTTTCTACCGGCACAGCAGCCGTCCGCTTATACTCTGTTTCCCCAACCAGAGTATGGACCTGGAAATTCTTGTTGGCAGCCGTGGGAGTTACCACAACACTATTGGTCTCAGCTGGTACTTTCAGAGTGTACTCCAAAGTTTCACTGGTAAATTCAGGACTCAAAGTACCTGCGCTGAAAGTCAGAGCCTTCAGGCTGGTATTGGTGTCTCCCCAGGAACCACCCAAATCTGCACCAAGCTCCACAGTGTACATGATGTGGATTTCGTCTCCGGCCTCCAATGTGCCGTCTGCAACAGTGAACCCGCAGAATCCCTTATCTGTGAACCAGTCATTCAGCGTACCCATCCAACCGGACATACTGCCGCCGTCAAACTGTGCAAGGCCCTCAATTTCACTGATATAGTTGGACTCCATGCCTTCGGCAGTGTAGCCCTTTTCCTTCAGTGCATCCCCTATGCAGGTCATCATAGTAGAATCTTTATTCAGATTCACCCATGTATCTACCAGAGTTCCGTCCCAAGCTGCGCCTTCACTCTTGGGATAGGTGGTGTTTTCCACAATGACCCGAACCTGGTCTTTTGTTTCGTCCCGGTCCACTGCCATAGCGGACATAGGGAGTAAACTCAAAAGCATTGCCAGCATCAGGACCAGGCCGATGACACGTTTTTTCATTTGACCATTCCTCCAATAATAATGTAGTTGAAAAACTGGGTGGATCGGATCTTGCACCAGTCTTTCTCGTTATAAGCACCCGGATGGATGGGGAGCCATCTCGGTTCTCATAATAAAAAAGACCACGGCAATCGTCTCCGATTGCCGCAGCCGAATTTCTGCGTCAACACACCTGCCACGTCCATACTTGTGGTGCATGACATAACATCGTTTAAGCAGGTCTCCTGACTTGCGCCTCTTCAGTCCAGCACGTCTTCTCAGAGTTCCCTCCAATGACCGGCTCTCACCATGCGCTGAACCTCCACGCTTACAGTGGCGGTACCGTTTGGGATTCGCACCCAATTCCCTATTCTCTTCCAGTAGTATCCCCTGTGGAAGCACTCAAACTTTTGTTCCATTTTTCACATTCAAAAATAGCACTTTCCGGCGATTTTGTCAACAACAAAATGGAAAAAGGGATTGCAATGTACTGCAAAGTGTGCTAGGATGGACAAAAAGGCACCTGCCTATTATATTGTATGGGTCATTGCTGATTGGAATGGGAAAATCCCAACGGTACCAAGCCGCCGTAGACGGACAAAAAGCCGCAAAATGCCATTGGAGAAATCTGAGAAGGCGAATGCATGGAGGCGTCCGGAGTCGGAATACACACCTTGACCCGATCCGATGGGCTCTTGGGGATGGTCGGTTGGTTCTGCCTTTGTCTGGTTTCAAACCCTAGGCAAGGTTTGTGTATAAGTCCCCATGCAGGGGACTTTTTCTTGTTAATGGAGGTTTTTTACTATGAAGAAAAAACAGAAACTCGCCAATTACATTATGGTTGCCGTAATCGTTTTGATTTTCGGTGCCGGAATCTTGGTTACCGGTCATCTGCAAGGGTGGTTCGATAAAAGCGACAACGCCACCACTGCCCTTTTGACCGACTCTCGTGGCATCGTCACCGTAGAGCGTAATGGTGTAGCCTATCAGGTGAAGGCAGACACCCCTCTGCGTCTGGGTGACAAAATCACCTGCAACACCGGTGCCACTGCTGTTATCCGTATGAACCAGAGCCAACTGACCTTGTCCGACAGTGCAAAGCTGGAAATCAAAGACCCCTCGTTGGAATCTTTTTCCGCTGCGGTTTCCAATGGTGAGGTCTTTGCGGATGTAGCACAGCCCGTGGCTCTGTCCTTTGATGGAAATGATGTTCTTCTGGAAAACACGGTTGTTTCCCTCAGCGTCCGCAAGGGTGCTCAAAGCCTCAGCGTATTTGCAGGTACTGTAGAGGGAGCCGAGGCCGGTCAGATGCTGAACTGGCTGGGAGAAGAGCCCACTGTGACTTCCCTGTCCATCACCTCTTTGAATGATTTCACCATCCAGCAGCTTCGGCAGGCCAACGGAAGCAAGCCTGTATGCTTCACCACCAAGGAACTGGACAAGGTTGTAGCCGACCGTCAGGCTGAGAAGAAGGCACAGGCTGAGGCGGCCCGGAAAGCCACCGCCCCCACGCAGGCCCCTTCTTCTACAAAGGCTACCGATCCCAAGTCTACAGAGCCTTCTACTGAAAAGGACCCCACAGAACCCAGCGCAGCCACCGAGCCTACCTCTGACTCCAGCACCAAGCCGACCACTCCTCAGGCCACAGAGCCTTCCGCTTCCAAGCCCACGGAACCGGCTGCTCCTACCACGAAGCCTACGGAGCCTTCCGCCACCAAGCCCGCTCCTACTACGAAACCTACCGAACCTGCTCCCACCGAACCTGCTCCTACCGAGCCGGAACCCACGGAAACTTCCTTGAGCTGTAACATTACCATTCGTTGTGACACGATTCTGGACAACTTGGGCGATCTGGACCCCTCCAAAGCCCCCTATGTCCCCAGCGACGGTGTGATTCTGTACACTGTGGACGTGTCCTTCACCGAAGGCGAAACCGTATTTGACGTATTAAACCGGGTCTGTGAAGACTATGGGATTCAGTTGGAATATAGCTGGACTCCTATGTACAATAGTTATTACATTGAGGGCATTAACAACCTCTACGAGTTCGACTGTGGACAGCAGTCCGGCTGGATGTATAAGGTCAATGGCTGGTTCCCCAACTACGGCTGTTCCAGCTACACAGTGGAAAACGGAGATTCCATCGTCTGGTGCTACACCTGTAAGGGTCTGGGTGCCGATGTTGGCGGATCTGTAGGGTAAGTGCAGCATGAAACAAGACGCATTTTCCAGATTTCACCCCCTTATAAACTTCCTGTTTTTCCTATGCGCCATTGCTTTTGGCGTGGTGATTCAGCATCCGGCCTATATGCTGGCCGGATGCACGGGAGCTGCCCTGTACTATATCTCCCTGAAACGGGAAAAAGGAATTAAAATGCTGGTGGGGATGTTCCCTCTTCTGCTGCTTCTCACCTGCATCAACCCCCTGTTTAACACCAACGGCACTCACGTGCTGTTTACCGTCTTTGGAAGACCTTATACGCTGGAAGCCCTGTTTTATGGCATGATTATTGCAGGAATGTTTCTGGTCATGATGCTCTGGTTTGGCTGTTACAACGAGGTTCTAACCAGTGACAAATTTACCAGTCTATTCGGAAACCTGATTCCCAGCCTTTCTCTTCTTTTGGTCATGGTTCTTCGATTGATTCCGAATTTCATGCGTAAAACCAAGCAGATTATAGGCGCACGGAACTGCATCGGCAAGGGTGTGAATGCTCAGAATACCAGAAAAGAAAAGATTAACGACGGCATGACCGTCCTCTCCGCCCTGACGGACTGGGCCTTGGAGGGCAGCGTGGTCACTGCTGACTCCATGCGGGCCCGTGGCTACGGCACCGCAAAACGGAGCAGCTTCCAAATTTATACCATGACCACAGCAGACTGGGTGCTGCTGGTTATGATCGTGGGACTTTCCGCCTGCGTTGTTTTCGCAGGCGGTACCTCTGCCACTTTTACACCCGAATTAGAAATTTCCCCCATTTCCTGGGGCTTCTTTGCTTATTGCATTTTTCTTCTGATCCCCACCGCATTACAAATCAAGGAGGCCATCACATGGCGCATTTTGAGATCAAAAATTTAACCTTTTCCTATCCCTCTGCAAAAAAGGACTCTTTACAGGACGTTTCTCTCACCATCGAGAAAGGCTCCTATGTGGTCGTTTGCGGCAAGAGCGGCAGCGGAAAAACCACCCTTCTGCGGCACTTAAAAACCGTTCTTGCCCCCCACGGTATTCGTACCGGTGAGATTCTTTTCTGTGGAACGCCTCTGAATGAGGTGAGTCAAAGAGACCAATCTTCTAAAATTGGTTTTGTGATGCAGAATCCCGACGATCAAATCGTTACCGATAAGGTTTGGCACGAGTTGGCCTTCGGTCTGGAAAGCCTGGGCTGCGATCAGAAAACCATGCGCCTTCGTGTGGCAGAAATGGCGAGCTACTTTGGAATTCAAAGCTGGTTCCATCGAGATGTTGCAGAGCTGTCCGGCGGCCAGAAGCAGCTTCTGAACTTGGCCTCTATCATGGCTATGCAGCCGGAGGTTCTGATTCTGGACGAGCCTACCAGTCAGTTGGACCCCATTGCCGCTTCCGACTTTCTGAACACCGTTCGGAAAATCAATCTGGAACTTGGTACTACAATCATTATTACAGAACATCGTCTGGAGGACATCTATCACGCCGCCGACAAGGTAGTAGTGATGGAGCACGGAAAGGTCGTTGCCAATGACACGCCCCGTCAGGTAGGTGCGCTCCTGTACAAGCAAAACAGTGAAATGTTTGCCGCCTTACCTGCTCCCGTTCGGATCTTCTATCAATCCAACGCCAAGGGAGACTGTCCCCTTACGGTTCGGGAAGGCCGAAGCTGGCTGACCAGCACCTTTGAAGCCAAAGCCCCCACCATTACCGAGCCTTCCATTCCTGCCGCCCCGGAAATCACCGGAGCCCCTGCCCTTCGTGTGAAGGAGGCATGGTTCCGCTACGAAAAGGACACTCCCGATGTCTTGCAGGGTGTCAGCTTTGAGGTTCCCACCGGTCTGCTTTTTGCCATCGTTGGCGGCAACGGTGCCGGTAAATCCACCACACTAAAAGCCGTGTGCGGTATCTGCAAGCCTTATCGGGGCAAGGTGGAGATTTTCGGAAAGGCTCTGGGCAAGTACAAATCCGGAGAACTGTTCAAAAATTGCCTGTCCATGCTTCCTCAGGACCCCAAAAGCCTTTTTGTGAAGAAAACCGTTCGGGAAGATCTGGAAGAGATGTCCAAGGACGAAAAGAAGGTAGCCCAGGTGGCTGAAACCTGCGAAATCACAGAACTTCTGGATTCTCACCCCTATGATCTGTCCGGCGGTGAGCAGCAACGTGCCGCCTTGGCAAAGGTTCTTCTTACCGAGCCGAAGCTTCTCTTGCTGGACGAGCCTACCAAGGGACTGGACAGCTTCTTCAAGCAGAAATTTGCAAAGATTCTCAAAAAGCTGCAAACCGAAGGCATTACCATTGTCATGGTCTCCCACGACGTGGAGTTCTGTGCAGAATATGCGGATTTGGTCAGTATGTTCTTTGATGGCCAGATTCTCACCACCGATACGCCTCACCACTTCTTTGGCTCCAACAGCTTCTATACCACCGCTTCCAACCGCATGAGCCGGTGTGTCTTCCAGAACGCCGTCACCGCCGGAGACGTAGTAAGCCTGTATCAAAAGAATATGGAGGCAAGAGTATGAAAAAGTCCACCATTTTCTCAATTCTCTGTATTTTCCTTTTGATTCCTGCCACCTTGTATCTGGGAACCACCCTTCCCGGACGGTGGTTCTATCTCACCAGTACCCTTATTATTATCGAAACCATGATTCCGTTCTTTCTGGCCTTTGAAACTCGGAAGCCTCAAGCCAGAGAGTTGGTTACCATTGCTGTCATGGCAGCGATTGCCGCTGTATCCAGAATGGCCTTTGCCTTTATCCCTCACTTTAAGCCCATTACCGCTATTATTATGATTACCGGTATGGCTTTCGGTGCTCAGGCGGGCTTCCTTACCGGAACCATTGCAGCCTTTGCCAGCAACTTTGCCTTCGGACAAGGTCCCTGGACCCCTTGGCAAATGATGGCTTACGGCATAGGCGGATTTCTGGCAGGTCTGGTATTTTACAAACGGAAGATGACCAAAAATTCTTTGTCTAATGCCCTCATTCGGGCCGCTTTTGGTTTTGTCTGCATCATGATTTGTGTCGGCCCTCTGCTGGATGCCTGCACCATCTTTACCACTGGTTCGGTTATCAGCTGGCCCTATGCCTTAGGTATTTTGGCTTCCGGTTTACCGGTAAACCTGACCCACGGTGTCGCCTGTTTCCTGACTCTGCTTTTGTTCAGCAATCCCCTGCTGGACAAGCTGGACCGTATCAAGGTTAAATATGGTATGATGGAGGCTGAAAACCGTGGGATTTGAGTCTTACCATCCGGCGATGAACTTCCTTTATTTTCTGTCGGTTCTCGCTGGTACCATTCTGTTTCCCCACCCGGTATTTCTGGGAATCTCCTATTTCTGTGCTTTTCTTTACTCCGTTAAGCGCAGAGGATGGAAAGCTCTGGTATTTAACCTCTGCCTTTTGCCCTTTGTGGTGCTTTTTGCGTTCTACTACGCCAGCTACCACCACTTTGGTCTGACCATTCTGGGCCGAAACTTCATCGGAAACAATCTCACGGTGGAATCTTTTGTCTACGGTCTTTTCCTGGGTCTCAAGGTGGTCACCATCTGCATGTGGTTGAGCTGTATGTTCACCATCTTTACAGCAGATAAGGTGGTCTATCTGTTCGGAACCGTCAGTCCCACTCTCTCACTGTTTCTGTCCATTCTGTTGCGAATGGTTCCCCGGTGTAAGGTACAGTGGAAAAAACTCAGCACAGCCAGACAGGCTATTGGCCGAGGCCCCCGGCAAGGCAATCTCCTGCGTCGGATGAGCAATGGAATCAAGCTTTTTTCCATGACCATTACCTGGCTTTTGGAATCCATGGCTACCATTTCGGATTCCATGAGAAGCCGGGGCCATGGTCTCAAGGGTCGTACCGCTTTTTCCATCTATCGCTTTGACAACCGGGACCGCAGCTTCGTCATTGCTATTTTCGCCTGCATCACCATCACCATCATGGGACATCTGCTGAACCAGACTACCTTCTATTTTGACCCCATTCTCATTATGAATCCAGTCACTGTCCTATCCTATGGCTTTTATGCCGGGTATCTGTGCCTGTGTATTCTTCCTCTGGCGGTGGAGATTTTCGGTGAATGGAGCTTCCGACGCAGCCGGAAAGCACTCCCCGTTTAAGATCGTATTTCTTCTTGTTTTTCCATATAAAATCGCATCGATCCATGAAAATACTCCCAATGATGTGGCTTGTAAGCAGTTAAAACTACTTCTTACAATGCTATCATTGGGGGTATTATTATATACCTTGGATGGTGCTTAGCAAATATAGAATACCACGGCTTTTCCCTGTTCTGCCGTTTCCTTAAAGAACGTTTTGGCTTTCATCAGATTATAATAGAGGTACTCATAGAACTCGTCTTCCTCATCCTCATCAAACACAGGATATACCTCATCTTCCTGCATTGCCTCAAAGTTGTAGCGTTCTTTCACTGCATCCTCATTCAGGGAATTGAGATACTCGGAAGCTTCTTTTACCTATTCCGCCGTAATATAAAACGAAACAAATCCTTCGTCGCACCCAATCATATTGCTTTCCATCATGGGAACCACATAGCTCATAGGCGGTTCTCCATCGTCTAATCCATCACAGAAGAGATAATGGATGGCCTGCCAAGCCTTGTCAATGTCTACTGTGCTGTACTCGTTCGGGTCAAGATTGAGCACATCCACTTCCCCATCCATCACCTGCTTTAACTGCGAATTATCCAATGCTACATAGCTTCCTACCATACCCATAGTGAAACGACCTCCATTAAAAAATTAAATACGAATTTATGTATTCGTTATCATCTGAAAACGTCTCGCTTTCTATATCTGGCTATTCTATCTCATTCTTCCGAGAATTCGTACTTTACTCGCTGGACGCCATACTGAAAAGAAACCGTAATGGTTCCCTTTCCATCGTCATCGACCTCCAAATTTTTTGCATCCGGCTCTTTCTGCTTTACATAGGCCACCGGGTCATCGGTCACCGCTGTTTCAAACTGCAAAATTCTGGGGTCTTTGCCGCCGCAGGCAGGTTGATTTTTCTCGATAATCAATTCATAGGTTTTCATTCCTGACTCCCTCCACCATTCATTCAAAAATATACATTCCAAAGATGGGCAGCTTTCCAGGCTCCATGTCATAGGCCATGCCGCATTGTTCCGCCAGCTTTTTCACAAAAATGCAATAGGCGGACATTCCCGAAAAACGCTGTTCCGGCTGACTGCATGGCTCTCCTTTTGTAATGGCGCAGGGAGTACACAGCGTACAACCGCTGGCTCCCACCATGAACCCAGGACAACCCTCTTCCCGCAATCGTTTCATCAGATGAAGGATTCTACGGTTGTGCCTCTGCTCGGCCTGCTGGTAATCCTCTATGTCCATGGGTTCCGGGAGCTCCACCAAAGACTGCACCACCAGAGCTTTTTGGTGGGCCATGATTCGTTCCTTCATAACCTCCGGTGTATCGCAGTGGGGCGGACAAGTGTAGTTTTTGCCGTATCGTCTGCACTGTTCCCCGTTGCAAAACTGTCGAAAGGAAAAGTCAAAGGGGATACAGGAAGTATCCACCACTTCTGCCTTTGCAAATCCTTCTTCCAAGGCATACTGTTTCATTTGCTCAACTGTCACATAGCTCCCTCCCTCTCTACTAATTATACCATGATTCAAGAAAAAGAAAAGCACAATTTGTCGAAAACTTCCATATCCCGGAATGAACTCCAATCTCTTCATTGACTTTATAACAATTTCGGCTATACTATAATGGTACGATTTCAGACAAAAAGGAGGCGTTCGGTGAATACACAGAATTTCAGTCACATTCGGCATCTCAGTCAGCTTCTGGGGGACCTTGAGGGAACGTACCACGAAATCTCTTTGAAAATGGGCATTTCTGACAGTGTATCTAAAATTCTATACACTTTTTGCTGCTTGGGAGACTGCTGTCCCCTCCATGACATCTGCCGTTATACGGGACTTAGTAAGCAGACCGTCCATTCCGCTCTGCACAGTTTGGAAGAAAAAGGGTTCCTGTATCTGGAAGCCCTGGACGGCAAGGCAAAGAAAGCCTGTCTCACAGAAGAAGGCGTCGCTCTGACGAAACATACCGCTCTGCGGATTATGGAAATGGAAAATGACATACTGGCTTCCTGGTCCCAGGAGGAACGGGCCATATATTTGAAACTAACCCAACGCTTTTTGACTGCCATGAAAGAACAGGCGCAGTCACTTTGAAAAAAGGAGGAACGCAATGAGAATCATCACCATCAGCCGGGAGTTTGGCAGCGGCGGCCGAGAATTGGGAAAGCGGCTTGCCGATGCCTTGGGCTTTGACTACTACGACCGGGAGATTATTTCCGCCATCGCCAATACAAAGGGCATGGACGAAAGCTACGTCTCTCACGCCTTAGAACATCACGGTTGGCAGAATATTCCGCTGACTTTCCGCAGTTCCTTTGCCGGTGTTCCCTCCGTCCAGTCCATTCAGACCGATTTGCTTATAGCGCAAAAACAGGTCATCGACCGCATTGCAAAGGCTGGAAAAGACTGCGTTATCGTAGGCAGAAACGCCGATGTCCTTTTGAAGGATTATGAACCGTTCCGTCTCTTTGTCTGTGCGGAGATGGAGGCCAAAGTCAAACGCTGTATGGAACGGGCCCAGGAGCAGGAACACTTTTCCCCCAAGGAATTGGAAAAGAGAATTCATCGCATTGACAAAACCAGAGCCCGGACCCGAGAGCTTCTCACCTCCACCCCCTGGGGCGAATCTCATACCTATGACCTCACCGTAAACACCACAACTTGGAACATAAAAGAATTAACAGCGGCTGTTGCTCCCTTTGCACAGCTCTGGTTTGGGAGAAATAAAACATGATTCAGCTTTCCGATCACTTTACCTTCCGAAAACTGCTTCGCTTTACCCTTCCTTCTATGATTATGCTGGTCTTCACCTCTGTTTATATTGTGGTGGATGGCTTCTTTGTTTCCAATTTCGTAGGAAAAACTCCATTTACTGCGGTCAACTTCATTATGCCCTTTTTGCTGATTCTGGGCTGTGTAGGTTTTATGTTCGGCACCGGCGGCGGTGCTTTAATCGCTAAAACCATAGGCGAAGGCAATCACGAAAAAGCAAATCAGATTTTTTCACTCTTGGTCTATGTGTCCATCGGCGTGGGTCTGTTTCTTGGGGCGTTTGGCATTCTTTTTCTCCGTCCCATTGCCGCCGCCTTGGGCGGAACCGGACAACTGCTGGAAGACAGCGTTACCTATGTACCATTTATCTGCTGGCTACCCCTGCCTATGTGGTGCAATATGAATTTCAATGTCTCTTTGCCACGGCGGAAAAGCCCAATCTGGGCCTCTATACCACCGTTGCAGCAGGGCTTACCAACATCATTCTGGATGCGGTCTTTGTGGTAGGATTTTCCTGGGGGCTTTCTGGTGCTGCCGCTGCTACCGCTCTGAGCCAGTGCGTCGGTGGTATTATCCCTCTCGTCTACTTCGGCAGAAAAAATTCCAGTCTCTTGCGCCTGACCAAGACAACCTTTGATGGGAAAGCCCTTCTCAAAATCTGTCTCAATGGTTCTTCCGAGCTGCTCAACAATATTTCCATGTCCATTGTTGGTATCCTCTATAACATTCAGCTTTTGAAGTACGCCGGAGAGGACGGAATTGCAGCCTATGGCGTTCTGATGTATCTCAATCTGATTTTCCTTGCGGTCTTCTTTGGCTACTCCATCGGTACTGCTCCCATCGTCAGCTATCACTTCGGAGCACAAAACCATCAAGAGCTGAAGGGTCTGCTGCGAAAGAGCTTTGTGATTTTGGGCGTATTCTCTTTTGTGATGTTCGTTGCCGCAGAATTGCTGGGCAAACCTCTTTCCATCCTCTATGTGGGCTATGACAAAGGACTGCTGGACATTACCCTTCGGGCCTTCCTGATCTATTCTTTCTCGTTCCTGTTCTCCGGATTCTCTATTTTCGGTTCTTCCTTCTTTACAGCCCTCAATAACGGTCCCATATCTGCTCTTCTTTCCGTTCTGCGTACCTTGGTATTCCAAATCGCCGCTGTACTGCTGCTTCCTCTCATCTGGGAGCTGGACGGCATTTGGCTGTCCATTGTAGCAGCAGAAGCTTTGGCTTTGGTGGCAACGGTTATTTGTATGCTCTGTGAAAGAAAAAAGTACCACTACTAATCCCCTGGTTGCGTTCATATCGTACAAATAAAGCAGGCGGAATCGGTGTTTCAAACCGATTCCGCCTGTTTTGCAATTTTACTATTTCAGCTTTTGCTCCAGACCGCAGAAAATACGGCTGACCGACTCCGCTTCCTTGGAAAGGTATTGGCACAGTCGTCCTGTATCCTGCCGCCAAGCTCTAAGCTCCGCTTGCAGCGGAACCACGCCGCAGAACAAATCCCGGCAGATGAGGATGGAATCTTTCCACGCCTCTTTGTGGTCTTTGAAATAAGCAATCGGATCAACGCCGGCCCGGATGCAGGCCAATGTAAATTCTTCAATGTGGTGAATACAGGGCTTTGTGAAATCAATTTCACAGTCTTTGCAGGTAAACACCTCTGTATCTTCAATCCCAAAAGCGGTCTTTGCAAACTCCAGTTTTCCCTGGTATGCGCCGCCGATAATCAATTTCATAGGGTACCTCCTAAATCAGTGTAACGACTGCAATGGATACCAGCTCTGACAGGGTCAGAGCATAGCCGGAAATATCACCGTTCATGCCCTTCAGGGAGCGGTAGCCCTTCTGTAAGGCCAGCAGATGCCCCACAAGTCCTCCAATCAGAGCAAAGCCATAGATGCCGCAGAGCAGAAAACCACCTGCTAAAATGGCGCAAAGCAACAAACTAAGAACCATCACCGATGCAGTAGATCTTTCCCGGTTCACATACTGGCTGGTAGACATGGGAGGCAGGCAAAGAACGGCCAATGCAGAACAGCAGCGGCTGAAGGCCGGAATCAGCAGAAAAATCCAGAGATTTACTTTTTCCGGCAAGCTGGCCAGGAAGGAAAATTGCGCCAGCATAAGAAGTACACAGCCCAAAACGGCAAAAGAACCAACGTGGGGATCTTTCAGGATTTCCCGCCGACGCTCCAAATTCCGACAGGACTTAATAGCATCGGTCACATCCATGAAGCCGTCCAGATGAATGGAGCCGGTAACAAGGAACGGATAAGCTGCCAGAATCAAGCCCATCACCAGAGCCGGCAGTGCAAGATACTGGCACAGGTAGGCAAGGCCCACCCATAGCAGACCGATTTCCAGACCGATAACGGGCAGCATCACTAACATTCGGCTTCTGGCTCCTTCGTCCCACTGATGGAAGGGGGACGGAATGGCGCAGAACATGGACTGACACATGGCAAAGGCATAAAACGTTCGTTTCATTGGGGCAGCTCCCCCTTATGGACAATAATATTTCCAGCGGAAAGTTCCAGCACTGTGTCACTGACCGCAGCCAAGGCCCGGTCAATAGAGGCCAATCCTCTGCGGTAAGTCTCCGTCACCTCGTCATAAATTTCCGCATCGGAATAGATGAAGTCACTGACCACCACAAGGTTCTTGACCGCTTTGGCAAAGGCCAGCACCGCTTCCCTGCACCGCCGTGGCGCATCTTCGTCCATGTCACAGCTCGTCGGGTCCGGAAACAGCTCATTCATCAAAAGAGCGGTGGTACTATCCAGCAGGAATGTGGCGTTGGGGTCTGCGTTTTCCAGACAGGACAACAAATTTCTACCACATTCCAACGTTTCAAATCCCATGCCCGCCCGGTCTTCCAGATGCAGGCGGATGCGGTGGCGGTCTTCCTCGTCACTGGGAATCATGGTTGCCACATAATAATGCTTTCCACCTTGGGCCAATTGTACGGAAAGGTTCTGGGCCAAGGTAGACTTTCCGTTTTTGGCTCCGCCGGTGATGAAGATAATCATTCTTTTCCCTCCACGGTAAACTTATCGCCCTGCCGAATTTCATCCAGATAGCCGTCATCAATTCCGGCCTGGTCAAAGGTTGCCATATGGTTGAGTATGGCGCAGGCAGCCTCCAAGACCTGGAAGGCCAGAGGACAGCCGCTTCCCTCTCCCAAACGCATTCCCAACAAGAACAGCGGTTGGAGATTCATGGCATCCATCGCCAGCTTGTAACCGATTTCATAGGAGGCGTGGCTGGGAACCAGATACCCCTGCACCAGAGGACACAGGCGTACTGCACACAGAGCGGCAACCGCAGAAATAAATCCGTCAATGACCACAGGGCGGTGTGAAGCAGCAGCACCCAGGAAGGCACCGCACATGGCTGCAATGTCAAAGCCGCCCACCTTCGCAAGCACATCTACTACGTCCTTTGCATCGGGCTGATTGAGGGCAATTCCCTTGCGAATGGCGTTTTTCTTATTGACAAAGCTCTGGTCCGTAATACCGCCGCCACGTCCGGTGACAGTCTCCACATCTACTCCCAGCAGCACAGACAAAACCGCAGAGGACGTGGTGGTGTTGCCAATTCCCATTTCTCCAACGCCAAGCACATCGGCCTGCGTAGACTGGGCCAGTTCTGCACCGATCCGGATGGCGGTAAGGGCTTGTTCTCTGGTCATGGCGGGGCCTTTGGTGAAATTCTGGGTGCCATAGGCAATCTTTCGATTGAGCACCGCAGGTTCTCGTATGTCCGCATTGACACCCACATCACAGACTGTAATCCCACATCCAAAGTACTTTGCCAAAACCGAGGCTCCGGTTTTGGCTCTGGTAAGATTGACGGTCTGCATGAGCGTCACAGACTGAGGCGCACTGGAAACATCCTCTTCCACTACGCCATTGTCTCCAGCAAAGACCAGGAGGTGTTTTTTCTGGATTTGATTATGGATGGTACCTGTAATACCTGCCAGTTGAATGGACAGATCTTCCAGCCGTCCCAGACTTCCCGGCGGCTTTGCCAACTGGGCCTGACGCTGACGGGCGGCATCCATGGCTCCTGCATCAAGAGCCTGAATCGATTGAATAAGCGTATTTAATTCCATAGGGATTCCTCCAATAAGTTTTCTTCCAGAAGCCACCGCAGCGAAGATTCTGCTTCCATAAGCTCCAAGGTAACCGTGGTCTTTGGGCAGGACTGTTCTATGGTGGACAACAACTCTTTCATCGGGATAGTGCCGAGATTCAAAGGGTTATGGGCATCTACCGTGCCATCATTGTTATGAACATGAAAATGAGAGATATAGGGAGCACAATGCTGAATCCACTTAAAAACGCTGATTTTGGAATAGGCGTTGGCATGTCCCACATCCAGACACATCCGAATCTTGGGACTGTCCACCTCCCGCAGAATGTTCACCAACATCTCCGGTTCCTCTTCCAGCACATTTTCCAGACAAATGGTGATGTCGTCCGGAATTTCTTTTACAAATTCTTTCCAAAACACCACAGACTGCTCTATGTACCAGCAAGGAAAGTAGATTTTCGGATTATAGCCCCCATGTATTACAATTTTTCGGACCCCAAGTGCCTGGGCTGCCTCTATGGTCTGACGATACCGATGGGCCGCCACCTTCCGAATCATGGGGTCGATGGCACAGGGAAACAACTCACTAAAGGGGCCATGAAGGACGAATCGGTTCGTATAGGGCATTTTTTCCCCAATGTTTCGGTCTGTTTCTTCTCGCTTTTCATCCAGATTCCAGGCGGTGCAGAACTCCGCCAATTCCAGACCCAGACCGTACTTTTTTGATAAAACATGGGCTTTTTCGTCTATGGTAGACAAATACAACAATTCTCGTTTCATAGAATATCCTCAAAATAAAAAGCGTCCCCAATGGGGACGCAAGTCACGCAAAGTCTCTGTTCCGACACCCATCCGCCATCCCCAAGAGCCGATAGGCACGATGCGGGAATTTGTATTCCGACTCCGGACGCCATATGCCCTGTGCCTTCTCAGCTTTCGCCAATGACACAGAGCGGCACACTGTCCGTCTACGGCGGCTTGGTACCGTTGGGATTTTCCCATTCCAAAATAGCCGATCACACAATATAATAAATTCACATTCCTTTGTTATGTTACCACATTTGAAATAGAAGTCAATCCTTTTTTCTTCACTCTTGACGTTCCCCTCTGGGTGGACTACAATGGGATGCAATGAACTCGCACAGCAAGAAAGGAATGTGTTATGAATTATCTGACAAAGGCCATGAATCTTACAGGTTCTCTTCCGGAATCCAAGCTCGTTCTGTATTTACAGGACCAATCCCCGGAAATTTCCATGCCCAACCGTCCCATGGTGGTGGTCTGTCCGGGCGGCGGCTATCTCTGGACCTCTGACCGTGAGGCCGAAGCCATCGCCCTGCAATTTTTAGCCATGGGCTACCATGCAGCAGTTCTTCGTTATTCCTGCACCCCCGCCACCTATCCCACTGCCCTGCTGGAAGCAGCCGACAGTCTTCGCTATATCCGGGATCATGCACAGCAGTGGCATATTGACCCCACCCACGTCTACCTGTTGGGCTGCTCTGCCGGTGGCCATTTGGCAGCAAATCTGGGTGTTTCCTGGAATCGGGAGGTTGTGCAAAAAGGTCTCGGCCTCACGAAGGAAGAAACCACCTCGGTACGGCCCGATGGACTTATCCTTTGCTATCCCGTCATCACAGCCGGGGAATTCGCCCATAAAGGCAGTTTTGAAAATCTGTTAGGCAATCAGATGGAACGAAAAGAAGAAGTTTCTCTGGAACATCTGGTAACCGATCAGGTCCCCCCGGTATTTCTCTGGCATACCTTCACCGACCCTGTGGTTCCGGTAGAAAACTCCCTTCTTTTTGCTGCCGCACTGCGAAAGGCTGGCGTATCTACCGAACTGCATATGTTTGCCAAGGGAGGCCACGGACTGTCTCTGGCAAATAAGCTTACCAGAAGCGAAAGCCCGGACACCATGCAGCCGGAATGTACTTCTTGGATAGGTCTGGTTCATACCTGGATCGAAAGTCAGCTATAACTTTCCCCACTACTAGAATCATACACCGGGATGAGGCTTTCCCCTCTCCCGGTGTATCTTTTCCTATTGACCTATTCCCGAAGGATTGGGCCATCAAACGTTTCTCATTTGCAGAGCTTCCAAATTCGGCAAAGGATTATTTTTGCATCCGTCTGGGCCGTTATTTGAGCCTGATTCCAACTTCCTTCCAGGATGACGGCTTCCCCAGCCTTTACCGTTCCCTGCTGTTCTTCCGCTTCCATGCACAAAGCTCCCTTATAGCAGTAGCACAGCAGAATTTCTTCCCTTGCTGCCGGAATTTTATAGACTTCCTCTGCCTGCAAAGACTGCACAGACATGGTGCCATCAACGGCCCCTTTTCTCAGCATCAAATTGAAATCCCGGCATTTGCCCCAGGATTTGGTGGCTGCACCACCGTCAAAGGAATGAGTCTGTCCAAAGGACAGCGGAATTTTCTCCCCCTGTCCATGCCGCAGAACCATGTCCCCTTCCAGAACGGTAATCCACCGTTTATACAGAGGCAGGTCTGTAAAGTCCGATTCTTCTAATTCTACCACCGCAGAACTGATTCGCCAGTCAAAGTTCCGGCTAGCATACTCCGCCCCCGCCGGTCCAATGGCGATCTGAGTTGTAGTTCCTCCACTCCAAGTGCTTACCTGAAATTCATCCTGAGAAATGACACGCAAACAAGCTTTCATAGCCCTTCCTCCTTTTTACACTGTCGTTATTTTATCTCTTTTCTTCCTCTTCGTCAACCAAAAGGAAGATAACAAAGGGACCGCCTCAGCTTGTGAGACAGCCCCTTTCTTGCACCACGGTATCGCACTTCCCTTTCTCTCGGCAGTGCCTTTATGCAGATTCTCTATCCACAGCAGACTCAGTCTGCTGCGAATCTAGCCGTTTTCTGCGTTGATTCTCGCTTAAATTGTTTTTCTGTGCTGGGAGTGCCCTTCCCAGCACAGAGCGACACATGGTGCGAACATTCTTACACCATACCAAAGACATGGCGAACAGGCCGACCCTGCCCTACATATGCACAGCAATCATCAGCCTTTATTATGGATTGGCTTTCTTTAGAAAGCATACATTTCCACTTGTTCGCATTATATCAAACAATGAAACTAATTGCAACTGAAATTCCTATTTTGGGAAGGAATTTAGCACCCACATAAAAAAAGACTACTCTACCAAAAACGGCAGAGTAGTCTTTTTGCGATTTTCTTACATATCGGGGTTGTTCAAAGCCACCAGATTCTGCCAGCCATTTGCCTCGATACCGGCCTTGGTCTGTTCAAACATCTGGTCGCTGCCCATGAGGCACAGAACCATGTTGTCCTTCTGTGCAATCAGAGCATTGCTGGGGGCCACGCAGACCCATTTACGCCAATCCATGGAGGACTGGAAATCATCCATAACGGTCTTGGCATCGGTACCCTCGTCCAGAGTAACAATGACAAAGGAATAAGCTGTGGTAGTCATCATGGAACCGCAGGTGGTACCACTGGTGATACCATCCGTGTTGGTCAGACCAACAGCAGTGCCAAAGAAGTCGTCCATAGGCACGTTGGTAATCATGAGATTGTCCTGATTGGTCATACCGGAGGAAGACATGATAGCCTGAACCTCAGCCAAAGTCTCCTCGTTGACACCTTCACCAATGGTGGGCTGGGACACGTACTCAGGCACATCCGCCAAAACAGTCTGGAAATACTTGTCCATTGCAGTGTAGGCATCCTGGAATTCCTTGGAAATCTCGCCAGTGAAGTTTGCGTCCAAAGTGGTGCCATCGGCAAACTCTACATACATGGAAGCAGATGCCTCACCATCCGTGTTTTCATTCTTACCCTTAAAGGCAGCCAAACCGGTGGACTCCAGCTGAGCAGCAAGGTCTGCCAGAGCAGCAGCATCCAGCTCAGCCTGCTTGCGAACTTCGCCCTGGTAATCAACGGTATACTTGCCTTCCGTCTCACCCTTGTACACATTGATATGCAGGAGAGTAGCAGCATCAGGGTTCATCGATACAGAGAACATATTGATGTCACTTTTTTGGGCAGGCTCAGTGGAAGGGGTGGTAGAAGGAGCAGCGTTGGTCGTTTCAGTGGTACCGGGAGCGGTGGTGGTATCCTTGTCGGTGTTGGCGCAGGCAGCCACGGACAAAGACATGGCTCCAATCATCAGCGCACACAGACTACGGCGGAACAGATTTTTGTTCATTGATGTATTCTCCATTCAATTTTTTATTGGTTCTTTGCTTGACGATATTATATCGAAAGGGTTCCAAAATTGCAACACTTATTTTTTGAACATTGTTTGAATTTTCGCCTGATTTCGGCCATAAAATCCACAAAAGTACCATCTGTTTACAAAAAATCTACAAACTATATCTTGTTCGTTCACAAAGCGCAGTCTCCATTTTCCATACTTTTCCGATTTTGCAAGGTCATTTTCAAACTTCTTTTTCATTTTTTCAAACGAATATGGCACAAAGACTTGACGAACCTCTATGGTCCCATGATATACTGATAAACAGAGCTTGTGACCTTGCAAAACGGGTCACAGCAAAGGAGGTAATTTGTATGAACCCCAATGTTTATTTTTCTAGAACCATCACCCCTGAAAAGGTGCTGCAAATGTACCAGCTGCTTGGAAAGGAGCTGGACGGAAATGTGGCCATCAAGCTGCACTCCGGTGAAAAGGGCAACCAAAACTTCCTTGGCCCTGAATTCTGGAAACCCATCATCGACCATGTGGGCGGCACAGTTGTAGAGTGCAACACTGCCTATGAAGGCCAGCGTGACACCACCGAGCGGCATCGCCGTCTCATGGCAGATCACGGCTGGAGCCGTTATTTCCCGGTTGACATTCTGGACGGCGAAGGCCCCGATTTGGAGCTTTCCATTCCCGAAGGCAAAGTCATTCAGCGCAACTATGTGGGCAAAGACCTGGCCAATTATGATTCCATGCTGGTCCTATCCCACTTCAAGGGCCATCCCATGGGCGGCTTTGGCGGTGCTCTGAAGCAATTGTCCATTGGTGTAGCTTCTGCCTTCGGCAAGGCCTACATTCACGGTGCCGGCGATCCGGAAAAGATCTGGTCTGCCGAACGTGATTTGTTCCTGGAGTCCATGGCGGATGCTGCAAAGTCCGTGGTGGATTACTTTAAGGGAAATATCGTCTATATCAACGTCATGAAAAATATGTCGGTGGACTGCGACTGCTGTGCCGTTGCGGAAGATCCCTGCATTGCGGACATTGGTATTCTGGCCTCTTTGGACCCCATTGCCATTGACCAGGCCTGTGTGGATTTGGTCTATGGCTGTTCCGATCCCGGCAAGCCCCACCTCATTGAGCGTATCGAGTCCCGCAATGGCATCCATACCGTGGAAGCTGCCGCCGAGCTGGGCTTCGGCAGCCGGGAATACACCTTAGTGGAAGTGGACTAATTTCATTCTATAAAAAACAGCACACACTGGATACGTTCCAATGTGTGCTGTCTTTTTATTTGATTACATTCCCATGAAAATCTGGCTTGCGAGATACAGGCACAGAGCACTGACCACAGGGGCGGCTTTGGCCTGAGGGCCGGATTTCAGTCGGTTACAGATATTAGTAAACAGGAGCGTGCAAACTGTGAACACAACCACACCCCGCACAGTGAGCTGCCAGCTTCCAAAGCCTGCGGCCCAAGGCAGCAGGCCAAAGGAAGCCGCCGCCAATACAATGCTACACACCAAACACCGCTCTTTGCCCTTGGCCAGATAATGCTCTGCAAGGAGTGCCAGAAGCGACAGGGCGGTCAGGGTAGGAATGTCAAATTGAGGCAGCACTGCCGCAGGCTGGAAGGTGCGAATCAGTGCCAAAGTTCCCAAAAAGATTCCCAGAATCCCGGTCAACGCCGTATTGAGAAGGAACGTCTTATTTTTCATTTCTTAACCTCCCCAAGATGTGGCGCCAGAAGATGTGTCTGCGCCAGTGACATAGGACACCGCTGCATTGACACAGCGGGTAACCGCCTTAGACGTAACCGTGGCCCCGGTGAGGGCGTCCACGTTCTCCCCTACTGCAGCCTCTCCTTCCGTCCACAGGAATTGTGCCAGAAACGTATCATCGGTCAACGCCTTACTGCCCAGGCCCATGGTCTCGGACAGGTCTCGCACCACAACACCAGTCACAGAGCCTTCCAGACTCACGCCCACCAACATGGCAAGGTCGCCGCCATAGCCCTGGGTTCTGGTAAGAATCACAAATCCATTTTCGGCCTTATAGACCTTTTCCACCAAATCTCCTTCTGCCGAAGTATGAGCTTCTTCCGAAAAAGAGGTGCTGCCAGGCAGGAGGGTAAGAAGCATCTGGTTCAATTCTTTTTGGGTATTCTTCTCCCGGATTCCGGCAAGGCCGAGGTTAAGCCCCAGAAGAATGGCAGCAACCAGAGCCAAGGTACCAATGGAAATCAAAATCCGCTTCATGCCGGGCCTCCTTTCTTGCTTCCGAAGCGTCTGGGAGCCGTATAGCGGTCCAGTGCCCAGACACAGGCATTCATCAGTAAAATCGCATAGGTAACGCCCTCCGGGAACAATCCGAAGTAGCGGAACAGCACCGTGAGGACACCGCAGCCCACACCATAAAGAACCTGTCCCATCTTGGTAACCGGAGAAGTGGCGTAGTCCGTGGCCATAAAGATGGCACCCAGCATAAGGCCGCCAGAAGTGAGGCTGTAGAGCATCCATTCCAGAGGGGCGTCCGTCTTATGGAACACCAATGTGAGAATGGCTACAGTACCCAGATAGGCGGTAGGAATCCGATAAGAAATCACTTTCCGTGCAATCAGGTACACGCCGCCCAAAAGCAGTGCCAAGGTGGAAATTTCACCAATGCAGCCGGGGATGTTGCCAAGGAACATATCCAGAAGGCTTGTTTCCGGCAGAGCCGGCATCACCATATGATGCAAAGGAGTTGCCGCCGTTACGCCATCCACTCCTAAAGCCTCAAAGCGCACCATAGAGGCAGGCCACAGAAGCAGGAGCAGAGCTCGTGCAGACAATGCGGGGTTAAAAATATTCTGACCCAGGCCACCGCACAGGGCCTTCACCACTACAATGGCAAAGACACTGCCCAGAGCAGCCTGATACAGAGGAATGGTGACCGGAAGTGTCATAGCCAAAAGCAGACCGGTCACAATGGCAGAGCAATCCACCACGGTGTTTCTGGTGTGTGTTACCTGACTATAAAGCCATTCAGAGGCCACAGCAGATGCCACACAAACCAGAGCCACCAATAAAGCCCGAAGGCCCAGAACCCAGGTGCCCACCAAAAGGGCAGGCAGCAGGGCCAGCACCACGTCCAACATAATGCGGTTGGTGCGGAAGTTTCCACGGATATGGGGAGAGGATGCAACCGTCAATTTCATTTTCCTCTGGCCTCCTTTACAAGCTGTTTTGCCTTCCGGAAGCGTTCCACCAGAGGGAGCTTGCCGGGACAGGTATAGGCGCAGCTACCGCACTCAATGCAGTCCAGCACATTCAGCCGCTCCAACGCCTTTCCGTCTCTGGCCTGTTCAAATCGGTACATATACAAAGGCTGCAACCGCATGGGGCAGACCTCCACGCACTTTCCGCAACGGATGCACACGGGATTTTCCGCTGCACCGTTTTGATCCTCAGGCAGGCACAAAATAGAATTGGTAGCCTTTACCACTGGGACGTACAAATCATTCTGAGCAATGCCCATCATGGGGCCGCCGCTGATGACACGCTCTGTACGATTGGTGAGACCGCCTGCCGCCTCGATGAGGTCATGGAAGGAGGTACCAATGCGGACAATAAAGTTCTGAGGCTCCCGAACTGTCTCACCGGAAATGGTGACAATTCTCTGAGTCAAAGCCTGACCATGTACCACCGCCCGGTAGATGGCGGCATAAGTAGACACATTAAACACGGCACAACCCACGCTGACCGGAAGCTTTCCGCCGGGAACTTCCCGACCGGTGACCGCCTGAATCAGCTGCTTTTCTGCGCCCTGCGGATACCGGGTGGGCAGTACCCGAAGTTCGATTGCCTCATGCTGAGACAGCAAAGGCCGAATGTTCTCAATGGCAGCGGCCTTGTTGTCCTCTACTGCCAGAACAACCCGCTCCGGTTTCAGCACATGGCGCAAAATCTCCATGCCCAGCAGAACCCATTCCGGCTTTGTCCGCAGCAGGGAGTCATCCGCAGTGATATAGGGTTCACACTCACAGGCATTTGCAATCAGGGTATCTACGTGGCCCATAGAGGACAGGGCCTTTACGTCACCGGGGAAAGCAGCACCGCCCATGCCTACAATGCCGGATTCTCTTATGGTTTTCAAAATTTCGTCCGGGTCCATCTGATCGATTGGCATATCGCACTGCTTGGCCTCTGCCGCAGTGTCTTTGAAGTCGTTGGCAATGACTACCGCAGGAACCATCCGTCCACTGGGATGGGGACGAGGCTCAATGGCGGTAACGGTGCCGGAGACGGAAGCATGGACTGGGACACACAGGCCCTCTCCATCGCCAATCTTCTGGCCCAAGAGCACATGGTCTCCCACCTTGACCAAAGGGGTGCAGGGGGCACCAATGTGCTGTAACAAAGGAATCACAACTTCCTTGGGAGTGATGTGCTGAAAATTTGTGATTCCGGTTGAAAGTTCTTTCTGATATTTGGGGTGGATACCTCCAAAAAACAGGTGTTTCATTTGATTATTCACCTCATTAAGTTCGAATCATCTCTTCAAAACCGGGGCTGTAGCTGATTTTACCATCCACCGTGACCCACATGGCCTTTGCTCCTGTCTGGTCCAATAGCTTCTGACCTTCCTCCTGGGGAAGAAGAAACAGTGCGGTAGACAGAGCATCTGCCAGACCGGAGTCTTCACAGGAAATGGTGACCGAGCTCCATAATCTGGACGGATAGGCGGTGTCGGGGTCGATGATATGATGGTAGGCAACGCCGTCCACCGTAAAGGTCCGCTGATAGTCCCCACTGGTGACTACACTGCCCTGAGTGAGATAGAGGGTATGCAGATAGCCCTCCCCTCCCTTGGGGTCCTGTACCCCGATGACCCAAGGCGTTCCGGCTTCATCCTTGGCTCCCGTGGCCCGGACATTTCCTCCTACACTGATGAGAAGTCCAGCCGGAGCCTCCGCCGCTACACGCTCCAAAGCCCAACCCTTGGCAACGGCTCCCACATCTAGACTGGCCTCCGGGTCGGTCAGATACACGGTAGAAGCCTCCCGGTCGATTACAAGACTGGATAGTGCCATATGGGCCTTTCCGGCTTCCAACGCCGCTTCTTCCGGAAGTGCCGCATTGCGTGGGTCCTCCAGTCCTTTGGTTCTGGCCTCATGCCATAGCTTCAGCACAGAACCCATAGCTACATTGACCCTTCCGTTTGTCAGGGCATAGTAGTCCTGACAGTCCGAAAGCAGCTCTAAAATTCGCTCGTCTACCACTACGGGAGCAACTCCAGCCTGGTCATTGACTGTTTTCAGGTTGTTCACGCCCTCATAGCTGTGATAGATGTCAAACAGCTCGTGATACTCCAAAAGGGCATCGTGAACAGCCTGTGCTTTTTCCCGAAACGCTTCTTCCGACTCCGCACATCCCATAATGGTGGTAACGGTGTCGAACAGGGTCAAAAATGTAGCATCGTACTGCTTTAACCCCTGTTGTCTGGGACTACAGCCCGTAAACAGCAGCAGGGAAAGCAAGATTGCAAGCAGCCGTCTTTTCATAGCATCACTTGGCGGCCTTGGCAATCAGTGCCTGGAACCCACCAATGGCAATGGTCACAGTGGCTGCAAGATCTGCATCTGTGGGGGCTGTCCGTTCGTTCACCGCAATACCGGAAACCTCCGGAACCGTCTTGCCTGTGACGTAGGCAGCAAAGGAAGACGCCTGCTCGTTCCATTCGTACTTAGAACCGGCATAAAGCTTCATGCCATAGTTTTCCCCCAACTCATTCTTGGTGAGAACGGGAGTGGTTACGTCCGAAGTGATTGTGCCGGTGGCATCAAATTCCACTTTTGCCTGCACGCTGTCAATGTAGCAGCTGGTAATGGTGTCGCCCTTCATGGTCAGAGCCGTCACATCACAGTCCAGCTGTGCGGTGCCCTTGTTCTCCCCTTCCACGGGCTTGGAAGAACCAAGAGAACTGATGGATGCCAGACGCAGCTCATCTTCTGCGGTGGCTCCCAAGTACTGAGCATTTTTTGCAGCCTGCTCAATGGCAGAGACATAGCCGCCCAGATAAATGGTTGCTGTGGTTGCCAAATCCGCATCCGCAGCCATACCGCTTTCATTGATGGCACCGCTGCGAAGCTCTTCCACTGTCTTTCCTACGGCGTACTTTGCAAGGGCCGCAGCCTGCTCGTTCCACTCGTATTTGGAACCACCGTAAAGCTTCATGCCGTAGTTCTCGCCCAGCTCATTTTTGGTGAGAATCTCAGCCGTCAGGTCAGTCGCAATGGCACCGGATGCATCAAACGACACAGCAGTTGGTACACCGTCAATGATACAGGAACGGATTACGCCATCTTTATCTACCGTGACTGCAACCAGAGTAACATCGTATTTGGCTTCACCCGGCTTTTCGGGGGTTGCACTGACGCTGTCCGACACACTGGTCATAATAGCGAGTCCGGTTTTCACTTCCGTGTCGCCCACGGGAGTTCCCTGGGTCTCCACAGAACCGGTGGATTCGGCGGGGGTACTTGCATCGTTGTGATTACACACCACAACGGGAGTTCCTGCACAGCCAGCCAGAATGCCAAGCATCATGACAACCGTCAGGAAAAATGAGATTTGTTTGCGCATATTGGTTTTCCTCCGTCTTTTTATTTGGAAATATCTGCTCATTTCTCTGCAGAAATGGAAACAGCAGCTGAATTCGGCAAAGCCCGAAGGACTCCGCCGCCTAACGCTCCGGTGGCAAATCCCGTAAACAGGGCCACCAGAAGAAGATAGGGCAAGTAAGCCACCACATATACTGAGTGCATGATAAGGACCGCAACCAAAATCTGTCCCACATTGTGGGCCGCCGCTCCTAAAATGCTCACACCATAGATGGAAAACAACGAGATGGATTTACTAAGACACATGACCCCCATGGCTAAAAGGCCGCCTGTGAGGGAAAAGAGAAATCCGGTCACACCGCCGCCAAACATAGCCCCCAGAATACACCGCAGGAGTACCACAGCAAAGGTAGGTTTCCAGCCTAAAAGGTACAACGATACCAGACTTACCACATTCGCCAGTCCCAGCTTGACACCGGGCAGCGGAACAAGAAGCTGCAATGGAATCAGCCGTTCGGTATAGGACAGGGCCAAAGCCAGAGCAATCAGTACGGCACACAACGCCAACTTTTTCGTCTGTTTCATGTTATCCCCCCACTACAAAGTCCACATCGCTGCCACCTTTTACCCGGACTTCTACCCGGTTGGGAATACAGACAATGCTTCTTCCCGGGCTTTCGATCCAGCCCGTGTGGACGCAGTCTTCCCCGGGACAGTTGGAATCCGTAATGGCAACCTTGCCATCTTGGATGGTAACGGTACATTGATAAGCCCCGGAGAGTGCAACGGTTTGATTCTGAGACAGCGGCAATTCTTTTATCAGAGCACCATCTTGATAAATTTGCACCATGGTTCCCTCTTGTGTTCTGTCTCCCAGCAGAAAAAGCAATCCCACCAGGACAGCCAAACCCAGCACCAGAGCCACTGCCAAAAGGTCTCCCTTTCGGAACGACAGGTTCTCACGTTTGCCCATAAGAATCCTCATTTCTTAAAACTGAACTAGAAATAGCCAAAGCAGGTAATGGGACAACAGAAGCCCCTGTAGGATGGGACAAGGCCCTTAGGCTACAGAGGTCAGGATCGGCACCTTACCGTCGGATAAATCTCCAATTTTCTTCTTTAATCATACAATATTCTCTTTCTCTTTTCAATTGGTTTTTGTTTCCAAAAAAATCGCAGCGGCAGAGGACGATTTTCTCACTCTGTCGCTGCGAGTTATATTATGGCTGAGGGGGACACGCCATTCCCCTTTGAATTAGTTTTTTATAGATGCGAGCTACAAACCAAGGCTCTGTACATTTTTCAGCAATGTCCTCCACCTTGATCCATGCTACCGCACTGTTTTCATCTGGCTTGCACCGCAAAGGAGCCTCTGGATCTGCCTCAAAAAGATAGGTCACATTGAGGTGCAGATGGCTGGAAACATAGTTTCCCCGTTTTTCATGTCCATCCACACAGAGGATCTCCAGAGAAATGGGCTTTTCCGACAGCAAGGTCAGCTCTTGCAAGCCACTTTCTTCCTTGACCTCCCGGCAGGCTACCGCCTTCAAATCCTGCTCTCCGTCCGCATGACCGCCCAACCAGGCCCAACTGTTGTATAGATTGTGATAGGCCATCAAAACCTTGGTTCGGTCCGGACTTATTACCCAGGCAGAGGCCGTAAAATGGGCCGTCTGGTTCTCCCTTGTGAAAACCTCCACCCCAGAATCCAGCCAGTGAAGCAAAAGAGCCTGATCCCGGACCTCCTGAGGGTTGGCAGGAACAAATTCTAAAATGTCTTCCCGGATACTCATAACGTAACTTCCTCCAATGCCTTCGCCAATGCCTCACAGTCCTTAAACCGTCCCTCCGGCTCAACTAAAAGGCAGCGGTCGATTGCCTGAGCAAAATGTCGCTCCAACTTGGTGGCGGCCAACGGGCAATAGGTGAAGCCCGGTTCATTCGGGTCCATTCCAGTCAGCAGGTGATACAGAATCATTCCAACCGTATAGACATGGCTCTTGGATTCCTGCAAGCCCTCTTTGGGGGCATAGCCCCGAGCAATCCCTCTGGGGGCCGGAATAACACCGTCTTTTGGCACAACTCCGCAAAAATCACACAGGCGGATGTGGTTATGGTGAATCAGAATCCGCTTGGGACTGAGGTTGGTAAGAAGTAGGTTTTTCTGCTCTAAATAGGACAAAGCACTTGCCAGTTCCCGGCCCCAAGTCAAAATCTGAGGCAGACGGATTCTGGTTTTCATTGCATCCTGCATTAAAATGCCGTCCGCTCTTTGGCGAAGGATACACAGGTACTGTCCGGCCCGGAACATAGTCGGATACTGCTGAATATTGGGGTGACGCAGTTCCATCCGCCGTGCAATGCAGTCCAGACTCTTTTCCCAAACCTCTTCCAGTCCCGGTGTCACCGTGTCGATGCACCACAACTCCAGCTTGATTCCCTTTTCCTGATCCCGTACCTCTAAAACAGCATTTCTGCCTTCTACAGACAGCCGCTTTTCACACAGAAAACGATCCTCCAAGACCTTACCCAGCAGGGCCTGCCCCGGCTCCGGAACCAGAACACAGTCCGGGTCTGTCTCAATGGCAGGTGCAACCACTTCCTCAAAGACTCTCTGCGGAATCACAAATCGACTGTCACAGAATGGGTTAATGACCACAGGACAATTTTCATTTTTCACAAGAGGCAGATATTCTTCGGGCCATAGGCGAAGCAAATGGACTTTGGACCCCTTCTCTGCCTCTTGTTCCGAAGTAAACGCCGCAATGACTTGCCCCAGCTTACTGGTAATTTTCAGGAGGCTGCCTCCCTCTCCACCCGGAAAATACAAGGGTACTTTGGGACAGTAAAACAAAACCGTCTGAAATGAAATACAGTCCCGATAATCCGAGGCATAGAAGGAGTCCATTGCCGTTTCCAGTTTGCCAAGGTAAGCAGAAGCATTTTCCTTTCGAGGGTCTTTCCGTTCCGGCAGCTCCACCCGCTCCAATGGAAGAAGTACCGACCCGGCAGAATCTACCGTAGCCTTCAAAATGCCAAGGGCCAGCGTTCTCATTCCCTGCCGGTTGGGATGGAGTCCGTCTACTGAGTCATATGGTGTATTCTGGCTGTACAAATCCAGACAGACCGCCCCATTTTCCTTTGCCGCCTCCAAAATCGCCTCATTATATTCAGCTAGAGCAACGCCTCCGAAGGCTTTCGGAAAGGTAAAGTGAGGAGCCGCAGACATCTGGGTCTCACAAAGAGTACAGCACCACAAAACGGCTTCCGGGTAATCCCGATGCAGCTTTTCCAACAGCTCCCCATAAGACTGGCGAAATTGTGCCACGGGAATTCCATGCATCCAGTCATTGATGCCCAAGTAAATAAAAATCCCCTGCGGCAACAGGTCTTCCATATGTAGCGTCCCGGTTCTGCGGAAGCTGTAGGCAGCCGGTTCTGTTTCTTGCGGAACGACCATACGCCCCGAATAGGAGTCGTTTACCAGAAGATCGGCCCCAAAATGGGAAATAACCTGTCCCCACCAAGTGTCCTCCTGTCTGCAAACTCCAGTCTTTTCCTGCATTTCTCCTTTATAATAGACGGAATCCTTCCGGGCCTGAAATCCTTCCAATGTACTAATTGAATCGCCTAAAATGGAAATCTGTTTTTTATACCAGGGATTTCCACGCTGCCACCGGGTCAAAGCATTTTCTTCCAAATCTTCCTCTTCCTGTCTGCCAAGAAAGACCTGTGAAAAGGCGGCATAGTTCGGGTCTGCCTCATCGCTCTTCAAAATCGCAAACACGACCCGGCGGAAATAGTTCCGACAGCCCTCTTCTACCAAAACTTTATGGAATGCCTGAGCTACCACCAAAGGAGGATTGCCAAAGGCTCCACAGCCAAAGGCCCCCAGAATCAGGACCTGCACCTCATTGTCTCGTGCAGTCTCACAGATATTTCGGATTCGTCCTCGAAACAGAACCTCTCTGGCTCCCTCTCCCAAGTGGGGTGTTTCTTCCATGGAAGGTGCGGCACAGGTAAGGACATCGATTTCATACCATTTTTTGTGCGCCAGATAATCCGGCACCGGGGCACCATCCTTAAAAACGGTGATTCCCTGTGTATAAATGACCCGGTCGGAGGACTGGCCTCTGGCCCGGTGATACCCATAAAACGGCTCTAAAAGCTGGGGTCTTGTGAGGCAATGGTACAGATTGGTATTCCTGCACAGATATTCTTCCTGGGTATTGGTTCCCTGTCTGGCACCACCACAAGGTTCTTCCCCGTTGGCAAAGTTCAGAACAGCCACTTTCCCCAATTCTCCATTGATTTGTGCCGCTTCCAGCGTGCCAATTTCTTGCAGTAAAATCTCGCCTTCTCCGGTATTGGTTTTGGGGGAGACAAATCCCTCCTCATACACACGGGAGGACTCTGCCGCCTTCTGCGTTCTGTTACGCAGCACAGGACCATAGGAAAAGGACAAGGTATCCTGCATGGAGCCAATCAAAGCCTGTGTATTCATAGGAATTCCTCCTTGCTGCCCGAAACATCCGGCACATTTCATTCTCTTAATTAGTATAGCATCCTTTCCCCGGAATGACAAGGGACTGCCCATTTCTAATTCCAAATCCAAAAAAGCAGCCAGAAACCCAATGGGCTTCTGGCTGCATAATGGATTAACAATAGAATTGGAATTAGTCCTCGGTGGGATACAGAGGATGAGCATCGGTCAGAGCCTTCACACGGGCGATTACCTCGTCGTGCTTGCCCTCGGCATCGGTAGCGATGTCGTAGATGCACTGTGCAATCACGTCCATATCCTCAGGCTTGAAGCCTCTGGTAGTAACCGCAGCCGTACCAATCCGGACACCACTGGTGACGCTGGCCTTGGCGGGGTCATTGGGGATGGAGTTCTTATTGACCGTGATGTGGACCTCGTCCAGCTTCTCCTGGAGATCCTTGCCGCTGATGCCCAGCTTACGCAGGTCAGCCAGAACCAAGTGATTGTCGGTGCCGCCGGTCACCAGGTCGATGTTCCGGGACAGCAGAGCCTTTGCCATAGCAGCGGAGTTATCCACCACGCCCTTGGCATACTCGGCAAAAGCGGGAGACAGAGCTTCCTTGAAGCAAATTGCCTTTGCAGCGATAACGTGCATCAGGGGGCCACCCTGAGAGCCGGGGAACACGGCAGAGTTAATCTTCTTGCCGAACTCTTCCTTTGCCAGAATCATACCGCCACGGGGACCACGGAGGGTCTTGTGGGTGGTAGTGGTCACCACATCGGCATAGGGTACGGGGTTCTGATGCTGGCCACCGGCAACCAGACCGGCAATGTGAGCCATATCAACCATCAGCAGGGCACCGTTATTGTGTGCAATCTCAGCAAAAGCAGCAAAGTCGATGGCACGGGGATAAGCGGAAGCACCGGCTACCAGCAGCTTGGGGCGGTACTTCTTGACCATATCTTCCACTTCGTTGTAGTCGATGCGGCCGGTCTCGGGGTTGATACCATAGCAAACACTGTTGTAAATCTTACCGGACAGATTGACCTTTGCGCCGTGGGTCAGGTGACCGCCGTTTTGCAGGTCCATGCCCATGAGCACGTCACCGGGCTGCAACAGTGCGGCATAAACTGCCAGGTTGGCCTGTGCGCCGGAATGGGGCTGCACATTGGCGTACTCTGCGCCAAAGAGCTTCTTGGCACGATCAATGGCAATCTGCTCTACCCCGTCCACATGGACACAACCGCCATAATAACGGTGTCCGGGATAGCCTTCGGCATATTTATTGGTAAGAACGGAACCCATAGCAGCAATGACGGCAGGAGATGCAATATTTTCGGAGGCAATCAGCTCGATATTTTCACACTGACGCTCGTACTCTTTTTCCATCAAATCTGTGATTTCAGGGTCAAAATTGGACAAATACTTCATGTTGTCTTTAAGTGTGCTGTGCATAATATCATTTCCTCTTTTCAAATAAAAATGAGCAAACCAATCCCCGGTTTGCTCACTGCTATCCATCCAAATTGTAACGCATCCTTTGCCCTTTTGCCTGAGAGATTGGGCTGACACCTTACACCTTCGGCATTCAATCCAACGAGATTCCCCAGAGATTATAATTGATATCCTAGTTTCTACCAACCTGATACACTAATAGGCTTGCTGCTGTGAAGTTGTCTATATTATACCGCAGGATTGCCCAATGTCAACCCGTATTTTTCTACTTTTTTATCCAAAACGTCAAAAAATGTGCATTGGTTACGCTATTGTCAGTCTTGTATATGCAATTGTTCACAATAGAGCAACAGCTATTGGAGCATATCATAAGGGCTTTATTGCATAAAAACTATGCACTGTTACGTGCCGTCAGAAAGTCCGCATCACTTATTCTCCCCAACATCCACTTTATAGAAACGGGGGCCACCCGTAAAACAGGCAGCCCCCAATAACTACTATCTCAAGATGGCCTCAACAGCCGATGCTTTTCACATAAATCTGGCAGGGATTCCATGCATCCCACAGCGTAGGAAAGCACTCCAATTCTTGAAATCCCATAGCCATATAAAAGCGGTTTGTTCGGTCGTATGCCTCATAATGCCCCATTTGAACGGTCTTGACCTGAACAAATGAATAGCCCTTTTCCTTGGCGTACTGCTCGAAGGTCTGATACAATTGTCTGCCCAGACCGCTATGGTGACACTCCGGCAAAACTCCCATAACAAACACCTCCGCCGTAGCAGGGCTGGTTTCCTTCAGTGCGATAAAGCCCACAGGCTGTTCTTCCTGATATGCCGCCCAGAACGGCATATCCCGGCTCTCCGTAATATAGCTCTGTGTGCTTTCCGGCAAACCGAACCAATCTGACAAGTGGCTTAAAATATAGGTTGCAATTTTTTCTTTATCACTTGCCGCATCAATTTTCTGAATCATTCCAAGTTCCTTCGTATTTTCATAGCTTGTTTTTCTGCAACAGCGGCACTTAATAGGATAAGATCTCGTAGCCGTTCTCTGTAATCAGAACCTGAATTTCCCACTGTGCCGATGGCATTCCGTCCGCTGTAAAGACCGTCCAACCGTTATCTTTGTCTATAAAAATTTCATCTGTTCCCATGTTGATCATGGGCTCAATGGTAAATATCATTCCGGGAGTCATCAGCATTTCAGTTCCCTTTTTTGAGACATAGCTCACCCATGGGTCTTCGTGGAATTCCAGGCCAATGCCGTGTCCACCGATTTCCCGGACAACACTGTAGCCGTTTTTCTTTGCGAAATCATGGATTGCCTGTCCCATATCTCCCAAAAATCCCCAGGGTTTCACCTGTTCCAGACCGATCCGAATGCTTTCCTTCGTAATATCCACAAGACGTTTCTTTTCCGGACTTACCTCCCCGATGCAGAACATCCGGGAAGAATCCGAAAAGTAACCATTGTAGATCGTAGACACATCTACATTGATAATATCCCCATCTTTTAGGACCACATCCGGGGACGGGATTCCATGACACACCTCATCGTTTACGGATGTACACACACTTTTGGGAAATCCTTCATAGTGAAGGGGTGCAGGAATCGCCCCATATCGTGTGGTCTGCTCATACACCCAGCGGTCAATTTGTTCTGTGGTGATACCCGCACGGATGTTCTGGCTGACATAGTCCAAAACTGCAATATTGATTTTGGCACTTTCCCGAATTCCCTGAATCTGCTGCTCATTTTTAATGATTTCTCTCGGTGGAACCAGTGCTCCCTGATAGAAATAGCCTTCCAATTTGTTATCAAAGCCACAATGACAGGCCTTATATTTTTTCCCACTGCCACACCAACACGGCTCATTTCTTCCCAGCTTACGCAAGAAAAACACTTCCTTTTTATGAATGTTCTTTCTTTAGAGATCTCCCTTTAACTATACCACAAATTTACAGCTTGTCCACCTCTACCCGCCAGAAATCAAGCAACTGGTGCAAGCCAGTGTCAGTGTTGGATTATTGGCAAAGTTTCATCACGCCTCTTTATTTTGTTTGGTCAGCCGGATGCGGCCAACAAAATATAGAACTGACAGTACTATTACGATTATGTCAACAATACCAGAAGAAAGAACAAGCGTATTCATTATCCATTGAGCAAATCCGTAATAAACAAAAATCCAGCACCTATCAAATCCCCTAAAAAAAGCATCAGATTGAGGCACGGAAACAAAACACCATTTCTTTTTATCGATACAGCTCCACTTAGAATCACCAAAATCAGCAGCACGCTAATTAAGATATAACTGTACTTCCGTTCCACCATACCTATAAAAGCCAGCTTTACAATTGAAAAATTTGCCAACGGAATTGACATTGGAAAAAAATACAATACAAGCAGATTGACGGCAGACGCCACACCAGACAGCAATAACGTCCATCGTAAAATTTTATGAACACTCACTTATATTACCTCCACAAAAAATTTCAAAAGTCTTTCCTGTTTCCATCCCATTTTATAGGAAAAATGACGGAATCGCCATTCATCCCTATAGAACTGAATCTTTTCTATGGAAGTCTTCTTAAAGATTCACATTGTTTTTGTATCTCCGGATCAAATAACACACTTTGAATATCCAGCAATAACTCTTCAAATTGATACTGCCTGCTAACTTTACGTTGCAGTGTTTTAATGGCTGCTATGATGTGGTCGCAATACATCTGGTATCGCATTGTGGGGGAACTAAGCAGAAAGCGACGTAAATTAAGTCGTTTTCGAATGACTGCATAGCGATGCTTTCTTGAAAAGAAACTGCTTTCCGAAAAATCACCGTCTTCAAAATACTTCTCTTGCAGTAAAACTGTAATAATACTAATTTCTGTCAATTCCTCACCGTACTCTTTTTCTTTTAGATCCCTCATTCCTTTCGAGACAATCTTTTGGATACTGCCCAATAAACTGCCGCCTAGTGCCTCACATTCTGCAGTCAAAAAAATCTTCATATAGTAGCTCCTTCCGTCATACAGCCCATTCAATTCGAATATCTACAGCCTAAATCACTTTTCTATAAGAAATACTGATTTCCCACCTTCACTGCGTGATTCTGTTTCAAAAACTCTGTCACAGAGGAAGAATTCTTCAGAGATTGACAGAATTTATCCAACTCAGTCAAAAATTCCGACGGCATAATGTTTAATTCTCCGCTTGCTCCGTTACAGCGATGCCGTATAATCCAATGGAGAATTGTTGGATTTTTGCAAGCAGAATCCGAACGAGCAACACCTAATTCTACATAATAGTCATCTTTATCCCACTGTGAACCTTGTACATTGACACATAAAATGTATTCCTCCATTGGCTTATAC
>CAUWEI010000032.1:0-33901 GCA_963557675.1 uncultured Oscillospiraceae bacterium
ATATTATACAAAATATCATACTTAAAACACTTCATCAACAAAAAAGCAGAAATATTTTTCCTTCTAATCCCTACTTTTCGGTCCCGACAATGGATACAAACCCTTTTTATCGAATCGAACGGGCATATTCCGTGGGGGTAATGCCAAACTTCTCCTTGAACTGCCGGGAGAAGTGATGCACCGTGGAATACTGCAACACCTGGGCAATCTCCGTAAAGTTCATCTTGCCCTCTCGAATCATATGCTTGGATTCCTGAAGCTTTGCACGGCGGATGTACTCACCCGGGGAAATCTGGAGATTCTTATGAAACAGTGCCGTGAGGTAAGAGGGGCTGACCCCCACTTCTCTGGCAACCATAGGAACACTGAGCTTCTGCCGGACATTCTCACCAATGAATCGCTGTGCGTGGCCCACTACCTCATTTTCGTTGTTGATGGCATTTGCCGTCCGCAGAGGTGCATCTGTGGTGGTGCCGGAGTCTCGCAGCACCGTGAGAAGCAATTGTCCCAACAGGCTGATGAGCATATCACCGGTATAGGAATCCTCATGGTCCCGCTCCTGAAGCATCTGCTGCAACAGCAGCACCGCCTTCTGAGGCGTGCGGAACTTCCGGTTCAGAAGCCGTTTCAGGCTGTCGCCTTCCAGATCAAAGGTAATGGTGATATAGCTGGGGGCGCAATCCGGGTCGGCATACTGCATATGCCACTGATTGGGGCCATAAATGGCCATATCGCCCTGCTCCAAAAGCAAATCCTGACCACCTGCCACAGAGTGAATGGCACCCTTGTCCACATAGGTCAGCTCCAGCATGGAGTGCTCTTCGCCACGGAAGAAGAAGCCTCGCTCCTTCTCGTGGTAGAAAAAGGTATATATTTGCTCCACCTGCAACCGCCGGGACAGAGCCAGCTCTCGCAGAGGAAGGGTCATGGCTTCCGCCTTCGGCCAGTGGCCGCCCACCACTGCCATCCGCACCGTGCAGCTGGTCTGGTAGGGAGCCACGGCGAAATGGACGCCGGGATTGATGCATACAGGCTTATCCAGATAGAAATATACAAATTCTCCTCGGCCCTTGGCCACAGCCAGAATGGTCATTCCGGACTCATAATCCAGATACACCGGCTCTGTCGGACTGTACTGAAGGATGGTCTCCTCCGTAACTTCCACCAGCCGCCCCTCTACAGGGCTGACACGAGGCCCATGCCTCCGCTCAGAACGCTCCGCTGTAATCTTGCCATAGGGAGCAAAGGACAACACATTTAAATTCTGTACCATATCTCTTTTGCCTCTCCTGTTCAACGAAGGGTGCCGTGTTATTTCTCGTAGGTAAATTCCCAATCATAGATGCTGACCGTGTCACCGTCCTGAATTCCCATCTCTTCCAGACGCTGGAACAGGCCGCATTTGCGAAGCTGACGGTCAAAGTAGTTCCGGGACTCATAGTCGTCAAAGAACACATCGTTCATGAGACGTTCCAGCCACACACCGGAAACCACCCAAGTGCTGCCATAGTGATCGATTTCCAGATCCGAAGGATCGCTGGGTTCCTCCACAGGCTTCACGTACTCCGGCTCATACACCGTAATGGGGGGCAGATCCCGCAGCTTCTGGGCAATCACACGCATCAGGTGTTTTGTACCCTGGGTAGTAGCAGCGGAAATCTCATAGAATTCACAGCCCTGCTTCTCCACATGCTCTCGGAGTCTCTGGAGATTGTCACTGTCGGGGGGCAGCAAATCGCACTTGTTGGCTGCCACAATCATGGGCCGGTTGGACAGGTCCACGGAGTACTCATGCAGTTCTGCACAAATCTTGTCGAAATCCTCCACAGGGTCCCGATCCTCACAGCCGGATACGTCCACAATATGAACCAGCAGACGGCAGCGATCAATGTGCCGCAGGAAGTCATGGCCCAGACCTGCACCATCTGCGGCACCTTCAATGATGCCGGGGATGTCTGCCATAACGAAGGACACGCCCTCTTCTACATAAATGACGCCCAGATTGGGGTACAAGGTGGTAAAATGATAGTTTGCAATCTTAGGCCGGGCATTGGAGGTAACCGAAAGGAGGGTAGACTTACCAACATTGGGGAAGCCCACCAGACCCACATCTGCCAGCAGCTTCAGCTCCAAAATAACATCTCTCACCTCGCCGGGAAGACCTGCCTTGGCGAACCGGGGAAGCTGCCGGGTGGGGGTTGCAAAGTGCTTATTGCCCCAGCCGCCACGGCCACCCTTGGCCAAAACAAAATCCTCGTCACCGGACATATCCACAATGATCTGGTTGCTTTCGGCATCCCGGACCACCGTGCCACGGGGCACCTCGATCACCAGAGATTCGCCTCTTTTACCAGACCGGTGTCCGCCCTCGCCATTTTCACCGGAACGTGCGGCGTACTTCCGCTTATACCGGAAATCCAGCAAGGTGGTGAGGTTGTCATTCACCCGCAGGATGACGCTGCCGCCATGACCGCCGTCGCCGCCATCGGGGCCGCCGGCTGCCACGTACTTCTCCCGGTGGAAGGCCACAGCACCGTCGCCGCCCTTACCGGCAGAAACCATAATTCTAACTTTATCAATAAACATAGAACATTCCTCCCCAGGGTATATATCCAGTGTCGGCTTTCCACAGGCCACGCCAGCGGCATGGACTCTGCAAAGGCGGCAATAGGAAAAAAGGGCTGTTGCAGGTAGTATGCAACAGCCCCTTGCCTTTTATTACTGCTCTGCGTATACGCAGCACTGCTTGCGATCCTTGCCCAGTCGCTCGAAACGGACGGTGCCGTCGATCAGAGCGAACAGCGTGTCATCGCTGCCGATGCCCACGTTGGTGCCGGGATGGATGTGCGTGCCTCTCTGGCGAACCAGAATGTTGCCAGCCAGAACGAACTGACCGTCGGCCCGCTTTACGCCCAGGCGCTTAGACTCAGAGTCACGGCCGTTCTTGGTGGAACCGCCGCCTTTCTTATGGGCGAAGAACTGAAGACCAATTTTCAGCATAATTACACCTCCAAAACGTCGAGAAAATCAGGATATTCTTCCCGCAGTTCGACAAGATAGGTCATAAGGCCGCTCAATGTAGCCTGTACAATCTCCTCATCGTCACAGGTTGCAGGAAGGGTCAGGGTAATGGTGGCAGTTGCCTCATTGACCCGAACCTTAGCCCGAGTGCCACACACCTCATTGATGGTACACTCGGTTAAACGCACGGCAGAAGTAATGGCAGCGCACAAAATGTCCGTACCTTCTTCGCCGTAACCGCTATGCCCGGAGCAGCTAAATCCTGTGATTCGCTCCCCCTGGGTAAAAAATTCAACCTTTGTCATAGCTTACAGAGCGATCTTAGTGATCTCGACCTTGGTGTAAGGCTGACGGTGGCCACGCAGGGACTTGGAGTCCTTCTTGGGGCGGTACTTGAAGACAACAACCTTCTTGCCCTTGCCATTCTTGATGACCTTGCCCTCGACAGCGGCACCAGCCACTACAGGAGCGCCGAACTTGGAGTTCTCGCCATCCACAACAGCCAGGACCTGATCGAAGGTCACAGTCTCCTCGGCCTCAACACCCAGCTTCTCGACGTAGATCACGTCGCCCTCAGCCACGGTGTACTGCTTGCCGCCGGTAACAATAACTGCTTTCACGATTTGTTGCACCTACTTTCCTTGTAGTCTCGCTCTTGGGGCGCGGGCATGCCGACTTGAGCCCCTTCGATGCGGCTATGCCATTTTACCATTGATGCCACAGCTTGTCAAGTAAAAACACAACTTTTTCTTCTTTTTTTACAAATTTCCATTATGCTGTTTTCGCATCTTTCAAAATCAATTTTATACAAAACTTTTCTTTTGGGTAATTCTTTTTCCTGCAAGATGGTGCATTTCCCGTAAAAGTATGGTACAATAAATCGACATTACTATAAGGAGGGCCATGGCACTATGAAAAAGCCGGATCTGAACCGGATGATCTTAGAAAATACCGTCAGTCGCGCCCTGGCCGACATGGAAAAAGATTCGCACCGCACCGCTCGCAAACTGGTTGACATGGGTCTGTTTTTCTCCCGTGGGCCGTTTGAGCGTTACTTCTTTACCCTATGCGCCAATCTGTTGGAGGAGGAAGACAGCCTCTATTACGATGCCATTAACCGGGCCTTGCGGGATTTTGACCGCAAAAGTCTCATTACCTTCGGCATCAATGTTGGACTGGAAGGCTGTAGCCGTGGAGCCCGGTTGATTCGGGAGACCGAAGAGGCAGAAGGATTTCAGGTTCCCTGGGCTTTGGAGCTGTATGCCGGTGAGGAAGCTTTGGATTTCCCAACCACGCAACGGGTTATCAATGAAGCCATTGGCCTTGGAGTCCATGTGTTCTATCTGCACGATCAGGCCATTCAGCAAGAACCGTTGGAGACACTCTTGCAGGAACATCCAACCTGTGCGTTTGCCCTCTTTACCCGTCCCATCCGCACCCCTGACTGGAATCTGGATTCTCTCAGCAGTCACGAAAACCTGTTAGTCTGCGTTCACGGAGAAGAACCGGAATCGGAAGCTCTATGCAGTGCTCTGAAAGAGCGCAAAATGCTTTTCGGCGTCTATCTCCCCTATCAGGATACCCAGAATCTTTCTCAAAGAATCGAGAAAGCCGGAGATTTAGGCGGTCTTCTGGTTTTGCTCTGCGACCAGCATAGCAGTGAAGAAAATCGTCAGGCTGTCCACCGTCTGGTACTGGACGCTCGACAGGGCCACCAGTATCCTTTTGGGGTCATTGACCTGCCGGAAGATCTTCTGGCGATTGATCGAGTGATTTCCCATGACCACTGCTCTGTGTGTCTCCTGCCGGACGGTCGGGTTGTAACACCAAATGGAATCACACCGTCTAATATTAAAACCGCTTCTCTTTCGGAAATTCTAAAAAAAGAACTTTCCAGATAAGATTTCATATCCGTATAAAACCACCTCTTTTCGGTACAATATCCGAAAGAGGTGGTTTTTGTGAAATATCGGGTTATATTGGCGTTTCTTCTGGTGCTTCTGCTCCTGCCTACAGTGTCCGCAGCCGATTTTATCAAATGGGTGGATTTTAATGTCTCCTATGAGGCACTGGACAAAGCTCTGGCCTTGGATATTCGTTCTCAAGAACAGGATCAGCCTGTGAGCTGGATTACCATTTTAGCTATGGCCGCCTGCCGCACCGGCGGAAAAGTCACGGCTTCCTCTGTGGATGGGGCCTGGAAAGAGCTTCAAAGCGGGAAAAGCCCCTATGAACTGTTGGGGGACCTGTCTAAATACTACGACTATTACTTTGACAGCTACACCGCCGCTTTGGGCGGTCTTGTGGGAAACTTCGCCATTGAGACCAAAGAAGGCTGGCAGCCAAGCTATGGTCTCAAAGCCTTCAGTCCCATTGCCGCTGGCTATGGATACAGCCACTATGACGATTTCGGCACCGGACGTTCTTATGGTTTTGCCCGAAAGCATCTTGGAAATGATCTGCTGGGTTCTCTGGGTACTCCTATTGTGGCGGTGGAAGCCGGTACGGTAGAGGCCATGGGCTGGAACCAATATGGTGGATGGCGAGTGGGAATTCGCTCCTTTGACCGCCACCGATACTATTATTATGCCCACCTGCAAAAGGATGCCCCCTTCGCTCCCGGTCTCAAGGAAGGAGACCAAGTGGAAGCCGGACAGCTTCTGGGCTTCATGGGAAGAACCGGGTATTCCACCACTGAAAACAGCAACAATATTGAAATCGTCCACCTCCACTTTGGTCTCCAGCTTATTTTTGACGAAAGCCAAAAGGAGTGTGACAGCGAAATCTGGATTGACGTTTATCCCTTAGTCCGTCTTCTGAATCGCCATAGGGCCAGCTATCAAAAAGCCCCAGACGGCACCTTTGAGAGACTATATCCCTATAAAGATCTGGATTACACTCCTTTTTAATGTATAACCTGCCTTAATTTCGGCAAATGACTGTAAGACAGTTGATTTTTGAAGGATTTTCCTATATAATGACCTTCAGAATTTGAGAATTAACTGCTCATTACAGGAGGTAACTAGCATGCTCAAAAACGAAGAGAAAACCATGGAAAAAATTGTTGCCCTGTGTAAAAACCGGGGCTTTGTATTTGCCGGTTCTGAGATCTATGGCGGTCTGGCCAACACCTGGGACTATGGCCCTCTGGGTGTAGAACTGAAGAACAACGTTAAGAAGGCTTGGTGGAAGAAATTCATCCAGGAAAACCCCTATAACGTCGGTCAGGATTCCGCTATTTTGATGAATCCTCAGGTCTGGGTGGCTTCCGGCCATCTGGGCGGCTTCTCCGACCCCCTCATGGACTGCCGGGAATGTCACGAGCGGTTCCGTGCCGATAAGGTCATTGAGGACTGGACCAATGACAACAACGTCACTTTGGAAAAGCCTCTGGATGCTATGACCCATCAGGAGATGAAGGACTTTATCGAGGAGCACAACATCCCCTGCCCCACCTGCGGCAAGCACAACTTCACCGATATTCGTCAGTTCAACCTGATGTTCAAGACCTTCCAGGGTGTCACCGAGGATGCCAAGAACACCGTATATCTGCGTCCTGAGACTGCACAGGGCATCTTCACCAACTTTGTCAATGTCCAGCGGACCACCCGCCGCAAGCTGCCCTTCGGCATCGGCCAGATCGGCAAGTCCTTCCGGAACGAAATCACCCCCGGCAACTTCATTTTCCGTGTCCGTGAGTTTGAGCAGATGGAGCTGGAGTTCTTCTGCCAGCCCGGCACCGATCTGGATTGGTTCCAGTACTGGCGTAACTTCTGCCACCAGTGGCTGCTGAATCTGGGCCTGCGGGAGGAAAATCTCCGTCTGCGTGACCACGATCCCGAAGAGCTGTGCTTCTACTCCAAGGCTACCACGGACTTTGAGTTCCTGTTCCCCTTCGGCTGGGGCGAGCTGTGGGGCGTTGCGGACCGGACCGATTACGACCTGACGCAGCACCAGAACACCTCCGGCAAGGACCTCACCTACTTCGATCAGGAGAAGAACGAGCGTTACATTCCCTATGTCATCGAGCCTTCTCTGGGTGTGGAGCGTTCCGTGCTGGCCTTCCTGTGCGATGCTTACGACGAGGAAGTAGTGGGTCAGGACAAGAAGGGCAACGACGATGTGCGTACCGTTCTGCGTCTGCATCCCGCTCTGGCTCCCTTTAAGGCTGCCATTCTGCCTCTGTCCAAGAAACTCTCCGGCAAGGCAGAGGAAATCTACCACGAGCTGCAAAAGGACTTCATGGTGGACTTTGACGATGCCGGCTCCATCGGCAAGCGTTACCGCCGTGCCGACGAAATCGGTACTCCTCTTTGCATCACCGTGGACTTCCAGACTGTGGGCGATGAGAACACCCCTGCGGATCACTGTGTTACCGTCCGTGACCGTGACACCATGGAGCAGGTTCGTATGCCTATTTCCGAATTGAAGGACTACATCTCCAAGAAGATTCAGTTCTAATTTCCAACAAACACATTTGAATGATTGGCGGCTGGGCAACCCGCCGCCATCTTCTTTTCTCAAAACAGCGCAGACAAGTTTCCCTGCTTTTCGCTACAGCTTATGCGGATGGTTTTTCTGAAAATCCAGCGGATCAAACCCCGGTACCAATTCAGAAACATGGGAATATGCGCCGGATGGAGGCACTTTATGTCAAAGAAAGAAATCAATCCCCAATCCCAGGAGTCCTTGGAAACACCCGAAGACATGACTCCGGCCCAATCTCCAGCCGAAGCTGCGGATGAGGCTTCTGCCGAATCCAAAGCGGAACCAGCCGCACAAAAGCACTGCCGAGTCTGGCCCCGTGTGCTTCTCATCGGCCTGTCCTATTTTCTGGTAGAAGTTTTTGCTACCCTTATCTTGCATCCGGAAAGCGCACTGAATCTGGGCTTTGGCTGTCTGTGGGCTTGTATTCTTACCGGAATCACCATCGCTCTGCCTACACTGGCCGGTCGGATTTTTTATGGTGTCACTTACTATTTTATTGCCTGCTGGGCCATTGGCCAAACGGGATATTTTCAATTCTTCCGGAAGCTCATGTGGCTTTCCGACATTTTCTACGCCGGTGAGGGTGCGGACTATCTGGATTCCATCCTGATTGGTTTCTCCCCCATGTGGTGGATTGGCACTGTGATTCTTCTTGCCATGGGTGCGCTTTGCATCTGGCAGATGCCAAAATGGAACAAAGATTGGCAGTCCTATCTGGCCTGCGGCATTACGCTGGCTCTGTCCATCACCGGTCTTGTATTCCTGCCGGAATTGGTGTTTATCCGGGACCTTACCGTGTGGGGAACCCAGTCGGATTATATGCAGTCCACTTCTTATCGGGCCACCTACAACACCATGTATGATGCAAAGCGGGTCTATGACATCTGCGGCATTTATCAGTTGACCATGCGAGATGTTTGGAAGCATGAGCTTTATCCTCTGACCCCGGCATTTCGTTCCAGCCAGCGAAACGATGCACAGGAAGTCGAGGAGTATTTCGACCAGCGAGGCCAGCATCAAGACAACGACATGACCGGTATTTTTGAAGGAAAAAATGTGGTCATGGTCTTGATGGAGTCCATGGACGATTGGTTGATTACCCCGGAGGATACCCCAACCCTGCATAAGCTCATGCAGGAGGGTATCAACTTCACCAATTTCTACACCCCCGGCTATGGCACCGTCCGAACCTTCAATACGGAATTTTGTGTCAATACCGGCATCTATCTGCCTACCATGGGCAATTACGCCTTTGACTATGTTACCAACCATTATAACGAGTCCATGGCGAACCTGCTGACAAAAGCAGGCTATCACGCCCTGGCCTTCCACTACAACAGTCCGGATTTCTACAGCCGTGGTGTCTTTGAGCCTTCCATGGGATACGAAAAGTATATCAGCTTCAAGGACTACACCGACAAAGACGACGACCTGTTTAATGACTCCTACTTCTTGGAGAACGAAGAACTGCGGGAACAGTTTTTCCGGGACGGAAAAACCTTCAACTTCTATATCACCCGTTCGGCTCATCTGAGCTATGTCTACAACGAGGTTCTGAGCCACTATGCCCTGAAACGGTATCCGGATTACAAGGGCCGTTATGGGCACGAGGAAATCGACTGCATCCGGGTCAAAGCAAAGCTGGTGGACGATATGTTTGCCGACCTCATTCAGGAGCTAAAGGACCGGGGCCAGCTGGAAAACACCGTGATTGTTGCTTTCACCGACCACTATGCCTACGGCTTTAAGGATGTAGACACCATGATGGATCTGTCAAAGGTGGACGACCCTCTGCTGTTGGAAAAAACCCCCTGCTTCATCTGGTCTGCGGACGGCCCCAAGATGCAGGTAGACAAGACCCTGAACACCTCCGATCTTTTGCCTACGGTGCTAAACCTGCTGGGCATCGACAGTCCCTACCATTATCTGGGTCGGGATGCCTTTGATCCCAACTATGAGGGCTATGCCCTGTTCCCCGATGGCAGTTGGATTAGTGACGGTGTGGCCTGTCGTTCCAATCCTTCCGGAGATCCTGAGATTTTTATGAATGCAAAGAACAAAAAGCTGACCGAAGAATATCTGCAAAAAATGGAATCCATGACCATGGAATATATTCGCATCAGCAACCTGCTTCTCACAACGGACTACTATAAGACGGTCGAATAATCTTAAACAGCCTGCTGCAACACGGACCGTTGCGGCAGGTTGTTTTTTTGAAATTTTCCACAGCCCCTGTGAAAAGATCGCCGGTTGCAGTTTTTATCAAGGTATGGTATTATAACAAAAAAATACAAAAGGGAGGTCGTTTCATGGACTTTGCTATTCCCACCCACATTCTCGCTATTATGGATCGTCTGGAAGACCACGGCTATGAAGCCTGGGCCGTAGGCGGCTGCATCCGGGACCGTCTTTTGGGGGTTCCTGCCCACGACTGGGATTTGTGTACCAACGCACTGCCCCAGGAAACGGCCCAGGTGTTCTGTGATTGCCGTCTGGTTTTGTCCGGACAGAAACACGGCACCATTGGTGTTGTAACCGACCACGAAGTGGTGGAAATTACCACCTTCCGCTCCGAAGGAGACTATACCGACAACCGGCACCCCGGCTGGGTGCGTTTCGAGTCCAAAATCGAAGCGGATTTGGCCCGTCGGGATTTTACCATCAATGCCATGGCCTATCGTCCACGATGCGGCCTTGCCGACCCCTTTGGCGGACAGGAGGACTTAAAAAACCATATCCTTCGCACCGTAGGAGAGCCGGAGGCACGTTTTCAGGAAGATGGACTGCGTATTTTACGAGGGGTTCGCTTTGCGGCCCGGTTTCATCTTACCCCGGAGCCTAAAACGCTGGATGCCATGTGCCATCTTGCCCCTCTTCTGGCTCTGCAAGCAAGAGAACGTGTATTTTCTGAGTTATGCGGCTATCTTCCTCACGCCAAAGTGCAGGATTTAACCATGTTTGCCCCGGTGCTGGCAGAGGCGATTCCAGAACTAAAGCCTCTGTGCGGTTTTTTACAGCACAATCCCCATCACAGTTACGATGTCTATACCCACACCGCCCATGTGGTGGAAGGGGTTCCCCCTACCCTGCCCCTGCGTTGGGCCGCCCTTCTGCACGATGTGGGAAAACCCCAGACCTTTGCTATGGATGAAGAAGGCGTGGGGCATTTCAAAAATCACGCCTATGTGGGCTCCAAAATGGCTTGGGAGATTCTTACCGGACTCCACGCCTCCACCGCTTTGCGGGAGGAAGTACGCAATTTAGTGGCCTATCACAGTCTGACCAGGGATATGTCCCAGTATCCTCAGGACAAGCCCATTCGCCGGGTACTTCGTCGTCTGGGTGAGACCACGCTCCGCAATCTCATCGCCTTAGATCGAGCGGACGATGGCGGCAAAGGCACCCCCGCTGACCCCGCCCCCTTTGACCGTTTTGAAGAACATCTCAATGCCATTCTGGCCCAGCATCCCTGTCTAAAAGTTTCCGACCTGGCTCTGGGCGGGAAAGACCTTATAGCCGCAGGAATTCCACAGGGGCCAATACTGGGAAAACTTCTGAACCGTCTTTTGAAAGAGGTGGGAGACGGGATTCTGGAAAATGACCCTCAAATTTTATGTTCCAGGGCTTTGGCCCTTTGGAAGGAGACTGAACCATGTACAAAGCAAAACAAATGATTGTGGTCCGTCGGGACCTGAAAATGCGGAAAGGCAAAATTGCCGCCCAATCCGGGCACGCCTGTGTCACCGCCGTTTTGATGGCTCTGGAACGGGAAGGCCGTCTGGAACAGGTGGAAACGCAGCGCGACCATGTGACTCTAAAGCCCTCCGCACAGCCTGCCACCCCATTAAGCGAGTGGTTTACCCACGGCGTTGCCAAGGTCTGTGTCTATGTGGACTCCGAAGAAGCCCTGCTGGATTTGGACAAGCGAGCAAAAGAGGCCGGAATCATCAGTGCTCTCATCTGCGATGCAGGCATGACCGAGTTCCACGGAGAACCCACCTATACCTGTCTGGCCTTTGAGCCGCTGCCTGCCGAAGTGGTAGACCCTCTCACCGGAGACCTGCCCCTTTATTGATGGATCTTTCCACAACCCCTGTGAAAAGATTGGTGCTTTCTGCAAACAGGCCAAAGGCTTTTCGGAACGAAAGCCTTTGTCCTGCTTGGAATCCCAGATTCCTATTTTTCCTTGACATTTTCTTTGTCTGAGGATATGATATAGTATATACAAAACCGTAGATGGAGAAGTAGTACGACAGAATCCGACTTTTCAGAGAGCACCCTGTTGCTGGGATGGGTGTAGGGCGGGCTGTCCGAATGGGCTCCGGAGGGCGGCCCGAAATCAGTAGGCGCCGACGGCATCCGGCCGTTATTCGGAGTGTCCATGTTAGTGGACATCAGCACAGGTGGCGTATGACTGTTTGGTCTTATCCTTTGTAGGATAGGGCCTTTATTTTTTTAGGAGGTATTGACTATGGCAAAAATTATTCTGACCGGCGACCGTCCCACCGGACGGCTCCATCTGGGTCATTATGTCGGCTCATTAAAGCGGCGTGTCGAGCTTCAAAACTCCGGCGAGTTTGATAAGATTTTCATTATGATTGCGGACGCTCAGGCCCTGACCGACAATGCAGACAACCCCGAAAAGATTCGGGAAAACATCATCGAGGTAGCTCTGGATTATCTGTCCTGCGGTCTGGACCCCAACAAGTCCACCCTGTTCATCCAGTCCCAAATTCAGGAGCTGACTGAGCTGTGCTTCTACTACATGAACTTGGTCACGGTATCCCGGCTTCAGCGAAACCCCACCGTAAAGGCCGAAATCCAGCTGCGGAACTTTGAAACCAGCATCCCGGTGGGCTTCTTCACCTACCCCATCAGTCAGGCTGCCGACATCACCGCTTTTAAGGCCACCACCGTTCCCGTAGGCGAAGATCAGCTTCCCATGCTGGAACAGGCCAGAGAGATTGTCCGTCGGTTCAACATGATTTATGGTGAAACTCTGGTAGAAGCCGAAGCTCTGCTGCCGCAGACGGAAGCTTGCTGCCGTCTGCCCGGCACCGACGGCAAGGCCAAGATGAGCAAATCTCTGGGCAATTGCATTTACCTGTCGGACACCGAAGCAGAGGTAAAAACCAAGGTCATGAGTATGTTCACCGACCCCAATCACCTGAAGGTCTCCGACCCCGGCTCTTTGGAAGGCAACGCCGTGTTCACCTATCTGGATGCCTTTGCCAGAGACGAGCACTTTGCTGAGTTCCTGCCGGACTATGCCAACCTGGCAGAGCTGAAAGAGCACTATCAGCGTGGCGGTCTGGGCGATGTGAAGGTCAAGAAGCTTCTGAATAACATTCTTCAGGAGGAGCTGGCCCCCATCCGTCAGCGGCGTGCTCAGTGGCAGAAGGACATTCCCGGTGTCTATGAAATCCTCCGGAAAGGCAGCGAAGTGGCCCGTGCAGAGGCTGCCGAAACCCTGTCTCAGGTGAAGCGTGCCATGCGGATCAACTATTTTGAAGATGGTGCTCTCATCCAGTCCCATGTAGAAAAATACAGCAAGTAAAGCTGGAATCTCATAAATAAGCAGTGACCCCAAATCTTACCGATTTGGGGCCACTTTTTTATTCTTCTAAAAGCTTTGTAATCTCTTTCCCAATGGGGCACTGGCTGGCATAAACGCACTTCTCGTAGTTGCAGTCTACATCCAAAAGCTTCTTTTCTTCCAGCTCCACCTGTACAATCCGACTCTGGTCCAAAACTCGACAATAGCCGGTAATGAATTTTTCCAACAACACTTTTTTACACCTCCATTGCCACAAATCCGTCCGGAAGGAGCACCAACGTATCGGGGGTCACGGTATCGATTCGGTGTCCCAGAAGAATCCGCCCGGAAGGAACCTCCCAAGATTCTCCACTCCGATTTACATATACTTTTACTTGCTGCCCATCCTCCGAGCACCGCAAAAATCCAAGGCGACCATCTGCGGCGGTAAAGAACTGAACGTTTGCACTGCGTAAAGCAGAGCTGTCCCGGCGCATCCGACCCAGACGGCGATAGTGGGCCAAAAGCTCCGTATCTTCCCGACCCCATGGATAGGTACGCCGATTAAAGGGGTCGGCACAGCCCTCCATCCCTGCCTCATCGCCATAATAGACAGAAGGTGCCCCAGGCAGGACATACTGCAAAAAGGATGCCAGTTTCAGCCGTTCCTTTGCCAGCAGCTTCTGACCATCGGATAAATGACGGGCCGCCTGTTCCTCTCTGGTTCCTGCAAAATCATCCACAAGGGCGGTTAAAATTCTGGGGGTATCGTGGGAACCAAGCAAGTTCATGCAGCAGGCCATCACATCCGAAGGATAGTTTTCCACAATGGTCATCACAGTTTCCTTCAATCCCCTTCCGTCGTCTCGCTGGCACAGGAAGTTTAGAATTGCAGTTCGGAACGGATAATTCATGGTGCTGTCCAGTTCTCCGTCTATGAAATACCGGCGACGCTGATTGTAGGCCACTTTGTTCGACGCATCTTCCCACACTTCCCCTATAAGAAGGGCGTCCGGTTTAATTTCACGAATCCGCTTTTTCAGTCGGAGAATAAACTCGTCCGGCAGTTCATCCGCCACATCCAGACGAAATCCATCGGCACCCAGACGAAGCCAATGGGCCACCACGCTGTCCTGGTCCTCGATGATGTAGTTGAGGAAATCCGGCTCCATCTTGTTTACCGTGGGCAGCGTATCAAATCCCCACCAGCTATTGTAGCGATTGGGGTACTCATAAAAATGATACCACTTGCGGAAGGGGGAATCCGGGTCCGCATAGGCACCTTTTCCGCCGAAGGTTCCCTCCCGGTCAAAATACAAGCTATTGGAACCGGTATGGGAAAACACTCCGTCCAAAACCACATGAATTCCCAGCTTTCGAGCTTCCCGACACAGATTTACAAAGTCTGCATTGGTGCCCAGCATCGGGTCGGGGGTCTTATAGTCGCCTGTATCATAGCGATGACTGGAAAACGACTTGGAAATGGGGTTCAGGTACAAAATGGTTGCACCCAAAGAGGCAATATAGGGAAGTTTTTCCGTAATGCCCCGAAAATTTCCCCCATAAAAATCATTGTTCAGCACCAATCCCTCTTCCGTGGGCTGCCAGTGAACCTCCTCGTCCCATGTTTCATGGACCGTATACGGTTCCAGCTTTCCCGTCAGGTCGCAGGTTCCCGATTTGGCAAACCGGTCCGGGAACACCTGATAAATGATGGCTCCCTTGGCCCAGTCTGGGGTGGTGACTCCCGAAACGATGCAGCTAAGCTGCCACCAATCGCCCGCTTCCATATTGGTCTGCTCTCCCTGACGAAGAAGAGAAAAGCTTTCATTTGGAGTCGTAATATGGAAATAATAGAAATAAAGTCCGGGTTCTTGTATAGAAAACTGACAGGTCCAAGTCTCATAAGGATGCAAGGTTTGTTCCAGATGAAAGGGAACCTGCATAAATTCCTGTCCGTCTTCCCGACGCAGGCTACAAAAAACTTCTTTGGTATGGCAATAGCAGGGAATCTTGATTCGCAAGGTGCAATTCTCTCCCACCTCAAGCGTACCAAACGGCTCTTTATAAGCCAAATCCCGGCTGTTATATAAAATGCGAAGCATAGAGTGGAACTCCTTCTGTGTAAAATAGGCACAAAACACAAGGCAGACACCCTCGATTGTGGGTATCTCCCTTCTGTTTTCTCGGTCAAAGACGGGGCCGCCGTTTGGCGGCCCCGCAAGTGGTTTTCTTATCGCTCCTGAAGATGACGGAACAGCTCCATATACTTTTCAGCCGGTTTTTCCCAACTGAAGTCTGTACCCATATCCCGCAGGACCAGCTTATTCCAAGCTTCCTTGTCTTGGAAGGTCTCCAGACAGCGCACAATGGCATCCCAGAAGTCATCGCCGTTGTAGCTCTGGAAGGTAAAGCCAAGGCCCGTATCTGTGGTGGGGTCCACAGGAGGAACGGTATCCTTCAATCCGCCGGTGGCGTTGACAATGGGAACCGTACCATAGCGCATCGCGTTCATCTGACTCAGACCGCAAGGCTCCGATTTGGAGGGCATGAGGTAGATGTCCGAAGCCGCATAAATCCGGTTGGCAAGGTTCAGGTCAAATTTCAGTTGAGCCGAAACCTTTTCGGGATACTCGGCGGCCAAGCCACGGAAGAAGTTCTCAAAACGCTGCTCACCGGTACCCAAAATCACCAGCTGCACATCCTGTTCCATGAGGCGTCTTGCCACATAGCACAGCAGATCAATTCCCTTATGGCTTGCCAGTCGGGTAATCATAGCCAGCATAGGAACATCAGGGTCCTGAGGCAGGCCCAGTTCCTTCTGCAAAGCCGCCTTATTGGCAGCCTTACCTGCAACATAGGTATCTGCACCGTAATTCTTCACAAGGGCCTTATCGGTGGAGGGGTCAAAGACCGAAATATCCACACCATTGGTAATACCACGCAGCTTAAACCAGTTGGCGGACAGGATGCCGTCCAGACCGTGGGCGTAGTAGGGATAGCGGATTTCCTGTGCATAGGTCTCCGAAACCGTGGACACTGCATCGGCACACTCAATGGCACCCTTCATCATGTTCACGCCGCCGGACATATCCATAATGCCCCGGAAGGTATCGGGCAGGCCCAGCACATTGTCAAAGAAGTCGGGGTTTGCCCAGCCCTGATACTCAATGTTGTGAATGGTAAACAGGGTCTTGGTGTACGGGAACGTCCCCCGGTACTCTGCATTGATGTAAACGGGCAGCATAGCCGTCTGCCAGTCGTTGGACTGAATCACATCGGGATAGTACTGCATACTTGCCATGGCCTCCAGGACTGCCTTGGAGAAGAAGGCATACCGCTCGCCGTCATCCAGATAGCCATAGAGTCCGTCTCTGCCAAAATAGTATTCATTGTCCACAAAGAACACGGTGGGCTGTTGATTGGTGGTACCCTTGAGACGATACAGGCCGCCATACTGCTGCCGCCAGGACAGCTGCACATGGAATTCCGTGCAGAACTCCACGCTATAGTTGATATTATCTTTTATTTTCTTATAATATGGCAGAAACAGGCAAACATCATTACCGGGAATTCGAGCCAATTCGCTGGGCAAACCCAGCATTACGTCTCCCAAACCACCAGACTTGACATAAGGAGCGGCTTCGGAGGCTACCATTGCAATTTTCATACAACTTCTCCCCTTTTAATAATCATCGGATTTTCGGGAGTGCCCACAAGGCGTGCACCCGGATGAACCACTACATCTTTATCCAGGATGACACAATCCAGCTCGGCATTCTCGCCCACCACGCAGTCATTCATAATGAGGGAGTTAGAAACCTTGGCACCGGCTCCCAGCTTTACCTGACGGAAGAACAAAGAGTGCTCGGCGCAGCCTTCCAGCTCACAGCCATCTGCCACAATGCAGTCATCAATCTCGGAATTCTCACCGTAGACCGTGGGAACACGATCCCGAACCTTGGTATAAATGGTACCGCCGCCATTAAACAGGCCATGACGAACCTCAGGATTCAGCAGTGCCAGATTGTTCTTATAGTATTCCAGAGTGCTTTCGTTAAACAGAGCCACACCATCAAACAGATATACGCCAACCGTCAGGTTCTTGGCGGCAAACTGCCGAAGCATGAAGTCCCGCTCCAAACGGTACAGGCTGCGGGCCACAGACTCCTTTACCACCTTCACCAGAAGCTCCCGCTTCATAACAAAGATGCCCATGCTTGCCAGATACTCCGGGCCTGCACAGTAATCCACTGCCAGGTCTACTACCTCGCCGGATTCGTCCAGACGGATTGCCAAATCCAACTGTTTTGTGCTGTTTGCCACGCCGTCCGTTGCAACCACTGTGACCTCCTTGCCGGAAGCGATGTGCTGTTCCAGTACCTTTTTGAGGTCAATGTTGCACACCACGCTGCTGTCAGACAGAATAACATATTCTTCTTTGGTTTCTTCCAGGAATTCAATGGCGCAATTGAGTGCATCCAGCTTCCCACGGTAAGTACCGTCGTGGCTCATAGCAAAGGGGGTGAGATATTCCAAGCTGCCCTCGGCCATTTCCATGTTCCACTCCTGACCGGAGCCAATGTGGTGCATGAGGGACTGATAGTTGTATTTTGTGATGATACCAATATGACGGATGCCGGAATTGGACATACTGGACAGGATAAAGTCGATTTGACGATACCGGCCGCCGTAAGGCAGAGAGGCAATGGTCCGTTTATTGGTAAGCTCTCCCAGAGAGCTGTCGTAAATATTGGCAAAAATGATACCCAGTGCTTTCATTGTGGTATTCCTCCTTCTTAGCGCACTTCGCCGGGAGCTACCACGGCATTTTCTTCCACCGTATGGCCCTTGCCCAAAACGCTGATTTTACGCTGCGTACCGGGCACATACACGCCGCCAACCACGGCACCGGTAGAAATGACACAGTTCTCGCCGACAATGGCATTGCGGACAATGGCACCGGGCGCAATGGTGACATTGGGCATAATCACACTATGTTCCACCAAAGCCCCCACGCCAATGGAACAGCCGGTGGAAATAACGGAGTGGCGAACCGTACCATAAATCTCGCCGCCTTCTGCAATGAAGCAGTTCACGGTCTTTGCTTCCTTGGCAATGTAGCTGGAAGGCAGAGCATTGTTTCTGGCACTGATTTTCTGGGTCTCGTCTCCCCGGATGTCAAACTCAGGGTTCTTGCCCAGAAGGTCCATATTGGCCTCCCACAGAGAATCAATGGTTCCCACATCCTTCCAGTATCCGTCAAAGGCATAGGCCATGAGCTTATGGCCGGAATTCAGCAGATTAGGAATGATGTTCTTACCAAAGTCATTGCTGGAATTGGGGTCTTCCTCGTCTGCAATCAGGAACTCACGCAGAACATCCCAGTTAAAGACGTAGATACCCATAGAGGCGTTGGTGGACTTGGGATACTTGGGCTTTTCTTCAAATTCATAAATAGTGCCGTCGGGCTTTGTATTCATGATACCAAACCGGCTGGCCTCTTCCAGAGGCACGTTACGAACTGCAATGGTACAATCCGCACCACTCTTTTCGTGGTGGTCAATCATGGCAGCATAGTCCATCTTGTAGATATGGTCACCGGAGAGCACCAGTACATATTTGGGGTCAAAGCGGTCGATAAACTGAAGGTTCTGATAGATTGCGTTTGCGGTGCCCTTATACCAGCCGCTCTTCTTGTCATGTCGCTCATAGGGGGGCAGAACCTGAGCGCAGCAGTGGGACTTATTGAGGCCCCAGGGCTGACCGTTACCGATGTACTCGTTCAGCTCCAAGGGCTGATACTGAGTCAAAATGCCAACGGTATCAATGCCGGAGTTCACACAGTTAGACAGCGGAAAGTCGATAATCCGATATTTACCGCCAAAAGGTACGGCAGGTTTGGCCGTGTTCTCCGTGAGGACCTTCAGCCGACTGCCCTGGCCTCCGGCCAAAAGCATCGCAATGCAGCGTTTTTTCTGAAAATACATAGGGCGCCTCTCCTTACTATGATTGGATTCTTTTCTTAGCTATTGATTGGTCTTGTAGGGGGTTGTATTGGTGTTATATTGAGTCCCAGCCCAACAAATGTCAGGGGGAAACCTTGCAAATTTTAACTTCCCTTTTTAGGGGGATTCTCACGGACATAATAAGTCACCGACATCGCCGGCACGCAGAACGGAGCCGACAGCTTATACGTTCCGCAGCTAATGTTCTGACTAACCGCCATAGGAAGCTCCATTCCACTGCCGCCGAATCGTTCCTCATCGGAGGACAACACCGGCTTATAAATGCCACGTCGTGGCACTCCAAAGCGACATTCCGGATAAGAATTGGTGCTAAAATTACACACCACCAGAACTTCTCGGCTTCGGTTGTCAATGCGCCGGAAGGCGAAAAGCGGAGGTTCCTGCTTCTCACAGACGGTCCACTTGAAACCGCCCTTCTCCTGTTCCTTCTGCCAAAATGGCGGGCGATTCCGATAGAAGTGGTTTACCTCTCGGACAAAGCTCTGCATCTGACGATGCCGTTCAAAATCCAGCAATACCCAGTCCAGTGGCTTCTGGGGATTCCACGGGTCAAAGTGTGCAAACTCATTGCCCATAAACAAGAGTTTCTTTCCCGGATGCGCCATTGCAAAGCCCAGAAACGCCCGCAGACCCGAAAACCGCACGTCATAATCTCCCGGCATCTTGTTAAGCAGTGAAGCGTTCCCCTGCACTACCTCATAGTGAGACAGGGGCAGGACAAAATTCTCTGCATAGGCATTCTCCATTGCATCGGTTCGTTTTTGGAGATTGTCGCACTGGGGCGAGAAGTTGTTCAAAACATCCTGCATCCATCCGGTATTCCACTTAAACAGGAAGCCCATACCGCCGTCACATTCTGGTTTTGTAACGGTTGGGAAGGTTTGGGTCATTTCTGCCACCATAATGGCATTGGGCCGAACCTGCTGGGCCGCCCGATTGACTCGCCGCAGCAAATCCATGGCATCCAGATTTTCCCGTCCGCCGAAGCGATTGGGACGGTAATTGGGTCTGTGATAATCTAAGTACAGCATGGAGTCCACTCCCTCCACCCGGAGGCCGTCTATGTGGAATTTTTCCAGCCAGTAGACCACATTGGATACCAGAAAGCTCCGCACCTCATTGCGTGAATAATCGAAACATCTGCTGTGATCGGCAGGGTGACTTCTCGCCTCTTCGTCCGAAGGTTCATAGCAGCAGGTGCCGTCAAATTCCATCAGTCCGGCTGCTTCCTCCGGAAAGCGGCTTGGAACCCAATCCAGAATCACACCGATTCCGGCTCTGTGCAGGGTATCCACCAGCTTTTTCAAATCCTGCGGCTTACCATAGCGTGCCGTAGGAGCGAAAAAGCTCATGGTCTCATAACCCAGACTCTCCTCCCGGAGATACTCTCCCAGAGGCATCAGCTCTATGTGGGTATATCCCATATCCACCAGATACTCCACCAGAGGCTCCGCCAATTCGCTGTAGGTATAGAAGGAGCCGTCTTCTTTTCGTCTCCATGTCCCCAAATGCAGCTCATAGATATTCATTGGGGCCGCCATGGGGCTGTGCATGGGGAAATCCCGCATCCACTTTCCATCCGTCCATGGAAATTTTTCTGCTGTACAAATGCAGCTTACCGGATTCGGCGGCACTGCACTTCTGGTGGCATAGGGGTCTGCTTTATACACGCCAGAGCCATCCTGCCTGGTAATATAAAACTGATATTGACAGCCCTCCTGCCCCCGGTTTGTAAAAGCCTCCCAGACACCGCCGGAAAGCTGTTCCATCGGAAGATCCTCTATGTTCCAGTCATTAAACTCACCTACCACGCTGACCGTGCAGGCATTGGGTGCCCAAACCCGGAACACATACCCTGCCATTCCCTGCCGGGTAACCCGGTGGCAGCCCAACAACTCATGGGCCAATAGACAGGTACCGTTTTGGAATTCTTCCAAAAGTCCTTTGGTTTTCTTGTCCATACCGATATTCGTCCCCTCGAGCTGGAGGAAACCGGTCTAAGTCGGATGTCCCGTCCAGCTTGGATATATTATAACCCGATTGCTCAAGAACTTCAATCCTTTTTAGTCGAAAAACACAGAATTTTCAAAGACCTAACGCTTTTGTTTGTGAAACATGAAATAAATGCGTTATACTAATAAAATACCATATTTCTTTTTATAGTGAAATAGACAAAGTGTATAAATTATATACGTAATCTTCGTTTCATTGTGCTACATCACACAAGACCCGCTGATTTTCCCCCCGGTTACCTTGTAACGGACAAGGCTCGGACTTTTCCGATTCTTTCCTTTGTCTTAAAACTTCCAATTCTGTTTTTGATTAAGCCGTCCATTATAGTGATATAATCACAGAAGGCCAGGATTCTTCCAACTATAATGAAGTCACATAAATCAAAATAAATGGAGGTACTCAATATGAGACTGAAAGACAAGGTTGCAATCATTACGGGCGGAAGCCGTGGCATCGGCTTTGCTACCGCCCAGGCTTTTCTGCGTGAGGGTGCCACCGTCATTGTGGCTGCCAGCTCCCAGGCCTCTGCGGACAAAGCGGTAGCCAAACTGAAGGAAGAATTCCCCAACTCTACCGTAGGCGGCATTTCCCCCAATCTGGCAAGTCTGGAATCCGTAAAAACCGCCTTCCAGGAGGCTGCCGAGCAGTATGGCTGCGTGGATATTCTGGTAAACAACGCCGGTATTTCCGCCAGCACTCCCTTTACTGAGTACACAGAAGAAGACTTCAATCGGGTTATGGATTTGAACGTCAAGGGCGTTTTCAATGCCACAAGAGCCGCTTCCGAGTGCATGGTGAAGCGGGGCAGCGGTGTTATTCTCAGCACCTCTTCCATGGTCAGTATCTACGGCCAGCCCAGCGGCATTGCCTATCCGGCTTCCAAGTTTGCTGTCAACGGTCTGACCATCTCTCTGGCTCGAGAGTTAGGCCCCAAGGGCATCCGGGTCAACGCGGTTGCCCCCGGCATTACCGAAACCGATATGATGCGGGCGGTTCCCAAGGAAGTGGTAGAGCCTCTGATTCAGCAGATTCCTCTTCGCCGTCTGGGTCAGCCGGAGGACATTGCCAACGCCTTCGTCTTCCTTGCCTCCGAGGAAGCCTCCTATATTACCGGTGTCGTTCTCAGCGTAGATGGCATGGCCAGAACCTAATTTTTGCTTAGAAAAAGACCTTCTGCAACGAAATTTTGCAGAAGGTCTTTTCTTTATGGACGGGTCAGCAATGTTCCATTCTCAAATACCAGTACCCCGAAGCCTGTACCGGGCGTTCCGCCATTAAGAAAATACTGTTTCAGCTTTCTCTGCAAGGTGGTATCCTCCGGAAAGTCTTTGGGATTCTTTTCCCAGTCCCTTCCATAGACCCGCCAACCATCGTGGAAGGTCTCACAGGGCTGAGATCGTAACATCTGAAAATCGTTCTGAAAGTCCTGGATATTGGACGCTTCTCCAAACATTTCTCCATAGGGTGGGTACAAAAGCCAGGAATCACAGAAGCAAATCAAAGGCGAACCAAACCGTTTTTCCGCCTGGGCATAGGAGGCCAGACGGTCTGCCCGACAAAAAGGTTCCCCGGACGATGGGATATGGAGCATCTTTATCGGATCGCCGGGATGGATGGTCCGGCCAGCCACCTGCACCGGGGCATCCCCCAGATACGCTGCATCCTCATATTCCAGCCGTCCCAGTTTCCGCACCTTTCCCTGAAAGAAAATGGGATACCAGAAGCCCACAAAGGTGCCCCAGACTCCATGTATCCGGTAACACTCCAACGCCTTATAGCGCAGATCTGTAAAGGTCTGCCAAAATACATCCCGCTCCAAAATTTTCTCGTCCCAAGTGTGTTCCGCCGCAGAAATCAGAAGCAGCATCCACAGAGTATACCGGGAAATCCCGGTTTCTTCTTCCATAGAACCCAAGAGTTTTTCCATCTCTTCGTGCTCAAAGGTCTTGAGGTATGTTTCCGTTGCCGCCGTCAAATCCACCTGTTTCGAGGCCTCCAGTATGGCCTCTTTTGCCTCTGTCGGGAATCCGGTTTGCTCCAGAAACTCTTCCAAAAACGCCTGTCTCATGGGTCGTCCTCCTTGCAATGTTTCTCCTATTATAGCACAATTTTCGCAAGTTTGTAGTTTTAAGTACTTGGTTTTCGCAAGAAATTAGAATTGTCTATTGTACTGGATAAAAAGATTTGCTATAATGGAAAGAAAAAATAATTGGATGTGTATTGGGATGAAGTATGGAATCTGGAATGTAGCCCAGCCTGCCGCAGAGGCAGTCAATGGGCTAATGGCTGGGGGGTACGCCCCCCTCACTGCTCTGGTGTTGGCTGCCCGGGGCCTGCAAGGCCTCAGCAAAGCCGATGCGTATTTATCCACAGACGTTCCTCTTCCGGACCCGTTCCTGCTTACGGATATGGACAAAGCCGTGGCTTGTATCCGACATTATTTAGATGCAGGAAAACGTATTGCTGTCTTTGGAGACTATGACGTGGATGGTGTGACCTCCACCTGTCTTTTGACCGACTATCTGCGTAGTCTGGGTGCGGACTGTCTGTCCTACATCCCCGGTCGTCTGGAAGAAGGCTATGGCCTCAACGCCATTGCCATTCACCATCTGGCCGAGCAGGGGGTGCAGCTCATTATTACCGTTGACTGCGGCATTACCGCCGTCAGTGAGGCAAAGCTGTGCCGGGAACTGGGAATTGAACTGGTCATCACCGACCATCACGAATGTAAAGACCAGCTTCCCGATGTCACCGCCGTGGTCAATCCCCATCGGAAAGACGGCGGCTATCCCCACAAGAATCTGTCCGGTGTCGGTGTGGCCTTTAAGCTGGCTGCCGCTCTGGAAGGAAATCAGGAAACCATTTTGCAGCGTTATGCCGATATGGTCTGCCTGGGTACGGTAGCAGACGTTATGCCTCTACAGGGCGAAAACCGGGTCTTTGTCCACCGAGGGCTGGAGTCCCTGCGGCATACCGAAAGACCCGGTCTTCTCAGCCTTATGCAAGAAGCCGGCTGCGACCCTGCTACATTGAACGCCGGTTCCATCGGCTTTGTTTTGGCTCCCAGAATCAATGCCGCCGGTCGTATGGGCTGCATTGATGTGGCAGTGGAGCTGTTTCTTACCAAAGACCCCCAGTGTGGAGCAGAGGCCGCCCGAAAACTATGCCAGCTGAACCGCCAGCGTCAGGCGGTGGAAACGGAAATTTATCAACAGGCCACGGCAATGCTTCCTCAAGGAAAAACCCCTGAGGCCATTGTGCTTGCCAATCCCAACTGGCATCAGGGCGTTGTGGGCATTGTGGCCTCCCGGATGGCAGAGGAATATTGCTGTCCCACCTTCCTCATCTGTCTGGATGGAGAAAAGGGCAAGGCCAGCTCCCGCTCCTATGGCGGTTTTAACCTCTTTGCATCCCTTACCGCCCTTTCTCCGCTTTTGGAGAGTTATGGCGGACATGAGCTTGCCGCCGGCTTTACCATTTGCAAGAATCAGATCGATGCCTTCCGGCAGGAGGTCTGTAAACTGGCGGACCAGTTCTTTGGCGATGTGGGGCCAAGAGCGGTGCTGGAAATCGACTGTGCCATTTCCCCGGAGCTTCTTACCATCTCCAATGTGGAAGCACTGTCCCGACTGGAACCTTGTGGAGCAGGCTGTCCCAAGCCGGTGTTCCTGCTGGAACATCTGCTGATTGAACGTCTGACCCCGGTGGGAAACGGTCGGCATCTGCGGCTGCGGCTTCGTCAGGGACGGCACGTTATCAACGCCATTTGCTTCTCCGCCACGGCCCAGTCTCTGGCTATTTGTGAAGGAGAAGTCGTGGATTTGGCCTGCACCTTGCAGATTAACGAATTTCGTGGCTCCCGCTCCGTTCAGGTCAACCTTCTGGACGTGCGGCCCAGTTGTCCCTGTCCCTGTAGTGCCGACCCCACCGACTATACGCTGTTAAAGCAAGAGCACCTCTCTCCTGCTGCCGCTGCGGCTATGCTTCCCAGTCGGCAGACTTTGGGGGATATATGGCGATATTTGAGCCATCTTGGGCCTACCTGTACCGGAGACCCGGTATGCCTGTGTCGGAAAATTGTCCGACATACGGGGCGGCCCCTTGACTTATCTCAACTTCTGGCCTGTCTGGACATTTTCCAGGAAGCCGGATTACTGCAAAAAGAACGACAGCATCGATGCCTGTCGATTACCCTAATCGCAACTCATGGCAAGGCCGACCTCAGTCAGTGCCGCACCATGCAGCTATTAGAGCGATTAAAGGAGGGCTGATTCAATGGAAACATTTGAAGAACATTATGAATCCATGCGCCGTGCCATTTTGAAATATATGCCGGGGGCGGATATGCCTCTGATTGACCGGGCCGTTCGCTATGCCCAGACCCAGCACGAGGGCCAGCTGCGAAAGGATGGCTCTCCCTATATCATCCACCCTCTGGCTGTGGCGGAAATCGTGGCGGAAATGGGTCTGGACACCGATGCAATTCTGGGAGCTTTGCTTCACGACTGCATCGAGGACACCTCTTCTTCCCACGATGAAATCGCCAAGCTGTTCAGTCCCACCGTGGCAGAACTGGTGGAAGGCGTTACCAAGCTGACCCGTGTGGAATACTCCACTTTGGAAGAGCAGCAGATGGAAAATCTGCGTAAGATGTTCATGGCTATGAGCAAGGACATCCGTGTGGTTCTGATTAAGATTGCCGACCGGCTTCATAATACCCGGACCATGCAGTTCCAGACCCCTAAAAAGCAGATTTCCAAATCCATGGAGACCATGGACATCTATGCGCCTCTGGCCCACCGTTTGGGCATCCAGAAGATTAAATGGGAACTGGAAGATACCAGCTTGCAGTATCTGGACCCCGATGGCTACGCCAAGATTATGGACTACCTCAAGGCACACGAGGAAGAGTCCAACAACTTTATGAAAACCATCCAGACCCAGATTACCACCCGTCTGTCCTCCGTTGGCATCCACGGCACTATTTACGGACGGATTAAGCACGTGTATTCCATTTATCGGAAGATGAATGACCAGCACAAGAGCATGGATGAGCTGTACGACCTGTACGCATTTCGTGTCATTGTAGACACCATCCCCGACTGCTACAACGTTCTGGGTCACGTCCACGACCTGTTCAATCTGGTTCCGGGTCGATTCAAGGACTATATTTCCACCCCCAAGCCCAATATGTACCAGAGCCTTCACACCACCGTCATCGGTACGCAGGGTATCCCCTTCGAGGTGCAGATTCGTACTTGGGAAATGCACCATACCGCAGAATACGGCATTGCAGCCCACTGGAAGTACAAGCAGCGTGGTGTAGGCAGCGGTGAAGAAAAGAGCTTTGAATGGGTGCGCCGTCTGCTGGAAAACCAGCAGGATACGGATGCGGAGGACTATGTTCACAACCTCAAGATTGATATGTTCAACGACGAGGTCTTTGTCTTTACGCCCAAGGGCAATGTCATCAACCTGCCCGCAGAGTCCACCCCCATTGACTTTGCCTATGCCATTCACTCCGGGGTCGGCAACTCCATGGTGGGTGCTAAAATCAACAACCGCATTGCAAACTTTGATGCCGTACTCCATAACGGCGACATTGTAGAAATCATCACTGCGAAAAATGCCAAAGGCCCCAGCCGAGACTGGCTGAATATCTGCAAGAGCAATCAGGCTCGTTCTAAAATCAAGCAGTGGTTCAAGCGAGAAAAGCGGGAAGAGAATATTGTACATGGCAAGGCCAGCTTTGAAGGAGAACTTCGCCGTTCCGGCTTTAGCCCCACCCTGCTCACCATTGATGAGCTTCTGCCCACTCTGCTCAAAAAGCTCAGTTTTGACTGTCTGGATGATATGTATGCCGCCATTGGCTATGGTGGTCTCACCGCCGTCAAAGCAGTAGGCCGGATTCGGGACGAACTTCTAAAGTATACCAAGGGAATCGAGAATCCAACCGCCTCCGCCAAGGAGCCGGTTGCCCACCTGAAGCCCGCCAGCGATACCTCCGACCCCAAGAAAAATCGTCACAGTGTCAATGGCGTTATTGTGGATGGTATCGAATCGTGCATGATTAAATTTGCCAAGTGCTGTACTCCCGTACCGGGGGACCCCATCATTGGCTATATTACCAAGGGCTACGGGGTCTCTGTCCACCGGGCCGACTGTCCCAATTATACGCATCGCAGCCCCAACCAGGACGACCGCTGGGTTCCGGTACATTGGGCGCAGGACGATGGCCAGCCCTTCACCACCACGGTGGAGCTGGACTGCACCACAAGAGGCGGTCTGCTTTTGGATGTGGCTACGGTGATGACCTCCGCCCGGGTTCGGGTGAAGGAGCTTTCCGGTCGAGACCTGACTGGTGGCCGCAGTACCTTCACCGTGTCCTTTGAGGTCAAGGACGTGCAGCAGCTCAACAGCATTGTCAGTAAGCTGCTGAACATCAAAGATGTGATTGGGGCCAGAAGAGGACAGATTTAATCTGGTCTGCACAAGACTTAATATGTTTCGGAGGTTTCTCCTATATGAGAGCAGTTGTTACCCGTGTTACCTCCGCCAGTGTCACCATTGACGGCGTGTGCAACGGTCAAATTGAAAAAGGATTTCTCATTCTCCTGGGGGTTGGTCCCCAGGATACCGAAGCCCAATGCAAATATCTGGTAGACAAGATTCTGGGGCTTCGGGTCTTTGAAGATGAGAATGGAAAAATGAATCTGAGTTTGGAGCAGGTAGGCGGCAGCGTTCTGGTGGTAAGCCAGTTCACCCTCTACGGCAATTGCCGTAAGGGCCGCCGTCCCAGCTTTACCGAAGCCGCCCCTCCCGAACTGGGTCGGGCAATGTATGAACGGTTTCTTTCCCTGTGTCAGGAAGCAGGATTCCTCCCGCAGCACGGTGAATTCGGTGCAGATATGAAGGTTGCCTCCGTCAATGACGGCCCGGTAACCCTTTTGCTGGACACCGATCAGCTGATGGAAGAACCCCGTCGGAAGTAAACCACATTTCTTTTTAGATAAAGGAACATGATTATGACCAAAATTGATTTATTAAATCTGGGCATCTATGGCACCAACTGTTATCTGATTCGGTCGGATGACAGCACCAGTTGTGCCGTCATCGACCCCGGTGGAGACGGTGCCAAGGCACTGGAAAAGGCAAAGGAACTGGGTCTCACCGTCGAGGCCATTTTGCTCACCCACGGTCATTTTGACCATGTAGGCGGTGTCAAGGAATTGCAGGCTCTGGCTCAGTGCCCCGTATATCTCCACGCCGCAGACCTGAGTCTGCCTCAGGCCCTTACCGCCGGTCCTCTGAATCCCACGGACCTGCTGGAAGACGGAGACGTTTTGAATCTGGCCGGGCTCACCATTCAGGTGCTGCACACCCCCGGTCATACCGCCGGTTCGGTGTGTTTTCTCACCGGTGATGCCCTTTTTGTGGGCGACACCCTCTTTGCCCGCTCCTGCGGCAGAACCGATTTACCCGGTGGAGACCCTGCCAGCATGACGGAGTCTTTGAAGGCTCTGGGCAACCTTTCCTATGATGGTCCTGCATATCCCGGTCACGGGCCTCAGACCACACTGGAGGCAGAACGTGCCCAGAACCCCTACCTTCGGGAGGCGATGGCACAATGAAGCTCCTTCTTTCCGGTCACAACGACCGCTATGCCGTTGAACAGCTTCAGCTTGCCCTGTTTCCTCTGGAACCCATGGAGCCTGTAGAGGCTCCATTCTCAGAGGACGGAGCCGTGTCCACGCTTCACCGAGGCAGTACCTGGCTTTCCGCCATTACCACCATCCGATTCCACGGCAAGCAGACCCGGGCCGTTCGTCGGTTGAAGGCCCAGGACGAAACCGTGCAGCTGCGGCGAAGAATTCTTCAGCAGAGCTACTATTTTGCCGCTCTGCCTCACCTGTCTGCTCCCCCAGTCTGGGGTGCTCTGTCCGGTGTCCGTCCCACTAAGATTACAACCAAGCATCTTCTGGAAGGCGGTACAGCAAAATCCGCCCAGAAGCTTATGAAAGAGGTCTATTTCGTCAGTCCTGCCCGGCGGGAGCTGTGCATTGATGCATCTCAAGCCACGGTAGAGGCTGCTTCTTTATTGGACAAGAAGGACATTTCCCTGTACATCGGAATCCCCTTCTGCCCCACCCGATGCGCCTATTGCAGCTTTGTCAGTGCCTCCATCGGCGGTGCCGGAAAGCTGCTGGAACCATTCTTGCAGACCCTTCTCATGGAAATTGAAGGGGTTGGACAAATGCTGGAAAGTTCCGGCCGTCACATTCGTACACTGTATATCGGAGGCGGTACTCCAACCACCTTATCTGCGGAACAGTTGGATCGGCTCATGCAGGCGGTCAACACACACTTTGACCTGTCCCGCTGTTTGGAGTACACCGTAGAAGCCGGACGTCCGGACACCTTGGATCAGGAAAAGCTGGACGTCATCTATAAAAACGGTGCCCGCCGTGTCAGCATCAATCCCCAGACCATGGACGACAACGTTCTGCGCCGCTGCGGCCGCCGTCACACTGCCGCCCAGATTCCCGCTGCCTTCCAAATGGCAAGACAGGCCGGTTTCCGGGAAATCAACATGGACCTCATTGCAGGTCTGCCCGGTGACAGCTTTGAAGGATTCAAAGCGTCTTTGGAGGCCGTTGTGGCTATGGACCCGGAAAACATCACCGTTCACACTCTGGCCATCAAAAAAGGAGCCGACCTCTATGGTCACACGGAGGGCCTGCCCAGCGACAGCGAAGTGGGCCGGATGGTGGAGTTTTCCAACACCTATCTGCGTTCCCTTGGTTATCTGCCTTACTATCTGTATCGTCAGAAGTATATGTCCGGCAGCTTCGAGAATGTAGGCTGGTGCAAACCCGGAACGCAATGCCTGTATAACATCTACATGATGGAGGAAGTCCACTCCATTCTGGCTTTGGGCGGTGGTGCCATGAGTAAGCTGAACCTGCCAAACGGCCGACTGGAACGCTTCCCCAATCCCAAATTCCCCCAACAGTATATTGAACGGGGCCCTGCCCTGCTGGATGAAAAAGCTCAGCTTTTCGCCCGGATGGAGCAGATTGACGCAGAGACATCCGTATAACTTTCCAATTTGTACAAGGAGCAATTTCATGGACATTCTCTTTTCCAATGTGAGCATCGTCACCATGGATGAGGCGATGCACGTGCTGTTTTCCGCCTATCTGGGCGTAACCGGCACCAAGATTTCCTACATCAGCAAGGAGCCTCCCAAGGAGGCCCCCGAAAAAATCATAGACGGCACCGGTATGGTCGTTATGCCCGGTCTTATCAACTGCCACACCCATCTGGCCCTGAGCCTTCTTCGGGGTGCTGCCGAGGACTGTGGCCCCGGTCAGTGGCTGCAAGACTATGTATTCCCCCGCACTGACCTCATGGACAGCCGTGCCGCCAAAGCTGGCATTACCCTTGCTCTGGCGGAGTGCATCCGGTTTGGTGTGACCTCTGTATCCGACCTGTTTGCCTTTGGCGATGTCACCGCACAGGCCGTTGCGGATGCCGGACTCAAAGCAAATATCGCCCCTCCCCTTTCCCTCTTTGCAGATGAAACCCAGGACTTCGACTTTGAAACCGATGCGGCCTGTAAGGACTTCCGGGAACTGGTGGAAAAGTGGCACAACTATGACGAGGGCCGAATCCGCATCGATGCCGGTCTGCAAGGCGAATATACCGGAAACTACCGTCTTTGGGAGCCTCTGTCTGCCTATGCCCGGGAACAGGGTTTGGGAATTCAGCTCCATTTGGCAGAAACCAAGTCCGAGGAAGAGTCCTGTCTGGATCGCACCGGTCTGACCTCTGCCCAGCTTCTGGACTGCCATGGTATTTTTGGGGTTCCTGCCACAGTGGCAGGCTGTGCCCATTTGGAGGAGGAGGACCGAGCACTTCTGGCAAAGAGAAAGGCCTCTGCGGTGTGCTGTCCGGTTTCCGGCATGAAGTTCGCCTCCGGTACCGCCCCTGTGATGGAGCTGGTCAAATCCGGTATGAACGTGGCTTTGGGCACCGACTCTGCCGCAAGCAACAACAATCTGGATCTCTTTGAGGAGATGAAGCTTCTGGGCCTTCTGGAAAAGCAGCGCACCGGCGATCCTTCCGTCATGCCTCCTCAGGCCAGCCTCATGATGGCTACGGTCTGCGGCGCAAGAGCCCAGGGTCGTCAGGATTCCTGCGGTATGCTGAAAGTCGGCATGGATGCAGACCTGATTCTCGTGGACTTTACCGCTCCCCATCTGATGCCCAGCCATAACATCCTTTCCAGTCTGGTCTATTCGGCCCATGGCTCGGATGTGGCTCTGACCATGGTGCGGGGCAAGATTCTCTACGCTGGCGGTAAGTTTACCACCATTGACCTGGACGAAGTGGTGCGGGAACTGGCAGAATACGCCATTGACAAGGTCTTTACCCCCGTTCCCTCCGAATCGTAACATCCTCCCAAGAAAGAAGGACTTTATTTGGCTCCTACGAAAAAGCAAAGTTTTCTTCATGGTGCAGCTCTTCTGGCTGCTGCAACCATCATTGTAAAGGTCATTGGTGCCCTGTATAAAATCCCTCTGGGCAACATCATTGGAGATGCCGGGTTCGGCTACTTTAATACCGCCTACGACATTTACTCGGTCCTACTGATGATTTCTACCGCCGGTCTGCCTGTGGCTTTAAGCCGCATGATTGCGGAATCAGCAAGCTTAGGCAACTACGGCCAAATTAAGCGCACCTATCAGGTGGCCCGGTATATTTTCCTGTTCCTTGGTGCAGCAGGTACGATTTTAATGACCTGTTTCAGCCACCAACTGGCAAACTTTATGAACTCCCCCAACTCCTGGGCCACCATTGCCGCTCTTGGTCCTGCCTCCATTCTCATGTGCCAGACCTCGGCTCTGCGTGGTTTCTTTCAGGGACAGAGCAATATGCGTCCCACCTCAGTCAGTCAGGTACTGGAGGCCGTTTGTAAACTGTTTGTCGGTCTGGGACTGGCATTTCTCATTATAAAGGTCTGGGATAACACCAGTCTGGCAGCAGGCGGTGCAATTCTGGGCGTTACGCTGGGTGCTCTATTGGCTATGCTCTATATGAGCTATGCCTACCACCGCCAGAAAAGTGATTTCCCGCTGGAAGGCGGCACCGTTTATTCCCGTGCCACCACCGCCAAAAAGCTTCTGGCTATTGCCGTTCCCATTACCGTGGGTTCTGCCGGACTTCAAATCATTACGTTGATTGATGCCAAGGTGGTTATGGCCCAGCTTACCGGCCCTGCCGGGTTCCTTCAGCACGAGGCCGACGGCCTCAAGGGAATCTACAATTTCGCCCAGACCATCTTCAATCTTCCCTGCGCCTTTATTACCCCCATTACCATCAGCGTTCTGCCCGCCATTACGGAGCAGCTTACCCTGTGCCGTTATTCCGGGGCGAAGTCCATTGAGGAATCTGCCATCCGTGTGACGGCTCTGATTACCCTGCCCTGCTCCATCGGTCTGGCTGTGATTTCTCAGCCTGTCATGGCCCTGCTGCGTGGCTATTCCGGGGAAACTCTCAGCATTGCTGCCAGCCTTTTGTCTGTGCTGGGTCTGTGCGTGGTCTTTAACAGTGTGGTGCTTCTCACCAACTCCATCATGCAGGCCCATGGTCATGTATTCCTGCCTGTTATCAATATGTTTATCGGCGGAATCATTAAAGTCGTCGTAAACTATATTCTGGTAAGCAACCCTTCCATCAACATCCAGGGTGCTCCCATTGGAACTTTCTGCTGCTACCTGGCCATTACGGTTTTGAACCTGTTTGCCATGCGAATGGTACTCAAGGACAGCCCCAATGTGCTTAAAAACCTGTTTAAGCCCTTCCTGGCCAGCCTGTTCATGGGAGCTGCCGCCTTTGGTATGTGGAAGCTGATGGCCGGAATGACCGGAAGTGCTCTGATTCAGTGCGCTGTGCCTATGCTTGCCGCTGCTGTGGTCTACGCTTTCATGGTCATGAAGCTGCACATCATCACTTACGAGGACTGTATGCTCCTGCCCAAGGGCGAAAAGATTGCCGCCCTTTTGAAAATCCGGTAAGGGGGCTTCGCTATGAATAAATCAGAATTAGTATCTGCAATGGCGCAAGGGTCCGGTCTTACCAAGAAGGACAGCGAAAAGGCACTCAATGCCATGCTGGAAGCCATTGCCACGGCCCTCTCTCAGGGAGATAAGGTGCAGCTGGTTGGGTTTGGCACCTTTGAAACCAAGAACCGGGCCGCCCGTATGGGCCGCAATCCCGCCACCGGAGAACCTGCTCAAATCCCCGCCGCCCGTATTCCCCAGTTCAAAGCCGGGAAGGATCTCATAGATGCGGTGGCGGAATAATCCTGTTCCCAAAGAAAGGAGATTCTCTCATGCGTTTGGATAAATACCTCAAAGTCTCCCGACTCATTAAACGCCGTACCATTGCCAATGAAGCCTGTGACAACGGCAGAATCAGCGTCAATGGTCGAGTGGTCAAAGCCTCCTACGATGTAAAAGTGGGAGACCGTCTGGAAATCAACCTGGGCGGTCGGACTTTGGCTGTAGAAGTCCTGATGGTTGCAGAAACCGTCCGCAAAGACGACGCTGCTGCCATGTATAAGGAAGTTTAAGAAATCCCAAACGAGGCGGTCTCAGGGTTCTGAGACCGCCTCTTCTTTTTCTGTTCCACCTGAAAAAGGTTCCCCCAATTTGGGCCGCAAAGGCAAAAGCAAGGGAACCGATTTCCTAAAAAGAAAAGGGGGCTGTACAAAAAGCCCATGCAGGAAGCCCGGCTGTACGCAAATGTA
>CAUWEI010000033.1:0-32898 GCA_963557675.1 uncultured Oscillospiraceae bacterium
CTGTACATTTGCGTACAGCCGGGCTTCCTGCATGGGCTTTTTGTACAGCCCCCTTATCTTTATTTATCACAAATCCGGCACTGCAAAAGGCCATGCAGCCATCGGATCTCGTTGACGAATACAAGCACAATTTCCTTGATCGATTAGAACTTCCGGACAGCCCAAACTTCCTCCATAAGAAGAAGCCATAGCCCTTGTAAAAGCACCAACACCATGGAAAATCAGGATGTCGCCGGGTTCCACATCTGGCAGTACATATCTACCACTGTATAAGTCAATCCGCTCCATAATCGGCCCTGCCACATAGCAGGTCTGCCGACCGGAAATGCCATAAGAACCCAGTACCGAGATATGGTAGCGCATTCCGGGAAGAATGGTTCTGGGAAGGTGTGCAATAGACGCATCTGTTCCCACAATCACATCTTCCTGCCGCTTGACTCCAATCACCTTGGACAGAAGGATTCCAGCGGGAGATGCCACATACCGTCCAGCCTCTGTATGGAATGGCATATGGGCAAAGCCCATTGTTTCTGCCTTCTGACGCACCAATTCTGCTTCTTTGGGCAGGCAAATCATTTCCGGATTCTTTTTATCCCAGAAAATACCACCACCCAAATTACACCACTGAATGTGAAGTCCTGTCTGTTGCTGTATTTCCTGAGCCAGCTCTAACAGAAACTGTGTTTCTGCTTCAAAATATCCGGTAATCGACACGTTGGACGCCGCCTGCATATGCAGACCCAATCGTGTAAAGCCCGCACAAGCCGCACGCTTTGCTGTCTCTAAGAGAGCTTTTCGTGGCATACCAAACTTGTTAACGCTGTGACCCCTTCCGGCAACCGGAATCATAAGCCGTTCGTCTGGCTGTACACGCAATCCCAGAACTCGGTCTCCATAGACCTGCGGAGAAATTCTGGAAAGTTGCTGTGGATCGTCTAAAATCACGGTAGCACCCACCGCTTCGGCTGCTTTCCAATCCTCTTCCGTTGGGAAACAGGCGGAAAACAGGATATTGTCCGCCCCTGCCAGTTTCGCCAGAGAAATATGCCATGCATTGCTGCAAAGAAGGCCGCATCCCTTCTGCACCAAAATGCGAAGTAAAGCCGGATTTTCCAGCTCCTCCACTGGAAAATACTGGCGATACTCCGGACACCAGGAAAATGCACGAAATAGGGATTCTGTTTGGGTCTCTAAGGTCGCTCTATCGTACACAAGAAGAGGTGTCCCATATTCTTCTACAAGCTTCTCCAATGTTCCGGTCTGTGCAAAGGGAATATCCGGCTCATAGTTTTCTTCTATCATCTATACATTCGCCTCATCTTCTGTCCGTAAAGTCATGAATGGCAGCAGATTGGATTTCTCCGTTTGACACTTCAATCACACCGTAGGTCCCACTAAAGCTGCCACAAGAACCAGGATTCATCAAGAGCAGGTCTCCTTCCTCACAACAATACGCATCATGGGTATGACCAAACAGGGCCACTTCTGCCCCGGCTTCCAGTGCGCCATAATACAGACGTTCCAACCCCATCTTTACACCGTAGTGGTGTCCATGTGTCATGAAAAAAGGAACTCCCTCAATGTTACAGCATATGGTTTCTGTCTGACCAGGAGCTGTCCTGTAACGGTCACAGTTGCCCACTACCTGATAAACTGGGATGGCATATTTTTGCAGCAGCTCTCCATCGGCCCAGTAGTCTCCCAAATGGACTACCATATCTGGACGTTCCTTGCGGATGGCTTCTTCCATGGTTTCAATACAACCATGGGAATCAGAAAGAATCAATAACTTCATGTTCACGAATCTCCTACCACTGGCATATAGTAGTACCAAAGAACGGGTACCCTGCTGTCATATATTATAGCAGGCATCCAGACAGGAGGCAACAAAAATGCAGCAAAACCCTAATTTTTCTATGGAGGACATGAAACGGCTTCTTTCCACCCCAGATGGATTTCGTCTTCTGGCTCTGCTACACAGGGACGGTGGCGAGACCATGATGAAAGCTTTTTCTGCCATACAGGCGGGTGACACGGAAAAAGCAAAAGCTCTGCTATCCCCTCTTTTGTCCAGTCCGGAGGCCAGAGATTTGCTGTCTCGGCTGGGTGGGAGGTGACACCGGTGCCGGATTTTAATGAAATGTTACAGGGAATCCTGTCCAATCCGCAAGCACTGGAACAAATCAAAACTCTTGCACAAGGTCTGGGACTTTCGGATACCACAAATATGTCCGTGCCTGCACCTCCAGCACCCCCTCCCCCCGCACCGGTGCAGCCAGATTTTAATCAACTGCTCCAGGGCTTTGTGCAGCTTTCCAGAAGCACCCCCATCAACGCCCAGCAGATGGCACTTTTACAAGCCCTAAAGCCATTTATGCGACCGGACCGTGCCGCAAGGCTGGACAAGGCCATTCAGGTGGCACGACTTTCTCAGTTGGCAGGCAATGCCTTCCAGCAAATGGGCCCTCAGCTTTTTGGAGGTGGTAATGGCCATGTATAACCGCTATACCCCAAATCAAGACGGCTCCTATCAGAAAGACCGGATGCCGGAACACCGTTCCGCTCCCGCTAAATCCAATTCACAGCAGTGCGCTTCCGAGCAATCTGCAGGTTCTTCGGGGCACCGTACTGGCAAAAATGATGTACGAAGTGTATTGGAAACTCTACTGCCCGGGGGAATTGATACAGGTGACCTTCTCATGCTTCTAATCGTGCTGCTTTTATTGCGGGACGGCTCGGAGGAAGCTCCCAGTGCTCTGCTCACCATTGCGCTCTTTTTCTTACTTGGTGACTGATCCGCTTTGTGATACGGTCCGACATACAGAGATGGGTAAAGTATGCCCAAGTTGGTATTCCGCTTAATTTGGTTTCCGTTATCAGCAATATTATAACCAATATCGTTATGATTTTTATTAACTACATCTATTTCAAGAAACATTCTGCTCTTTTTGTCAACTAAATTGCTATCGCCGGACGTTCTTTCTATTTTACTAGGTCTATAAATAAAACCAGTCGGTTTCACTTCCTCGGAAATCGACTGGTTTTTGTATTCAAACTTCCTTTGTCATGCCTGTCCTTCGCTCTTTGGAAAGACCTCCCGCCATATGTTGAATATTTCCACTTAAAAATCTGGCACGACGAACTACCTCTTCCCCGAATCGCTCTCGTAGTCCATCTACCGTCTGATCTAACTGGGCTTTCCGCTCCATCTGTATGGGGTCTATGGATGCAAAAAGGTCGAACTGCCCATATCGTTCCTGTGCTAATTGCGTCACCTGAACTCCTATCTGACGCAAAGGCACTCTTTGATCCCAAGCCTCGTCGAAAATCTGACAGGCTGCCTGATACAGGGCCTGTGTTACGTCGGTAGCACCGGGAAGCTTGCGCTGATGGGAAAAGGATTGAAAGTCGGTTGTTCTCAGGCTCACGGTTACACATCCACCGCTCTTTCCGTCCCGGCGCATACGCATTCCAACGGTTTCGCACAAACTCAAAAGAACCTCGTGTGCCGTTGAAGTGTCCGTCACATCTCTTGGAAGAGTGATCGAGTTTCCATACCCCTTGTTCTCTTCCTGCACCGGGCGCACAGGTTCCGCATTGCGTCCATTGGCAAAGTGCCAGATGACTTCTCCCTGCTTTCCCAAAAGTCTGCGAAGCTGACCTGGTTCTGTATTCGCCAAATCCCCAATGGTCACAATGCCCAGCCGCCGGAGTTTTTGTTCTGTGGCCCGGCCCACAAGGAATAAATCCCGTACAGGCAGAGGCCAAAGCTTTGTTGGAACCTCCTCTGGAAAAAGGCTGTGTACCTTGTTTGGTTTTTCAAAATCTCCTGCCATTTTTGCCAGAAGTTTATTGCTGGAAACACCAATGTTTACCGTAAAGCCCAACTCTTCCCAAATTCGTTGGCGCAGCATTTCTGCGGCCTGCATGGGAGGGCCATAGAGAAGCCGGGTACCGGTCATATCCGCCCACGCTTCATCAATGGAATACTGCTCCACTGCCGGAGCGACCTTTCGCAAAAGCTCAATCATATGTCGGGAGCACTCTACATACAGTCCATAATCCGGCTGCACCACCTTCAAATGGGGGCATTTCTCCATGGCCTGAAACAACGGTTCTCCTGTCTGAATCCCATATTTTTTGGCTGGACCGCTTTTCGCAAGAATAATACTGTGCCGAGAGGCCCTGTCTCCTGCCACCACAGAAGGTACCTGTCGTAAATCCTCCTTTTCCCCCAATACCATCATCCGATATGCCGCTGTCCAAGATAGAAATGCACTGTTTGCATCGATATGAAATATTACACGATCTGCCATATTGCCTCCTCAGTACACCCATCGCACCAATTCCCAATCATGGGAACGAATGGTATATTTTAGTTCAAATACCCGTTCTCTTTGCTCCATCTGCGCCCGACAGAGATAAATCATAGATTCCATTCCCACATACGAAACTTTACGCACCGACAGCACTTTGTCGATGTTTACTCGATAAAGCTGATGGTCTTCCCCTTGAAACCGGAAGCGTAGGGGCTGAAGCTCACCGCAGGTATCAAACACCGCAATTACCTCTATTTTCTGCATGATACGCCTCCTAGTTTATCGAACATTTGTTTTATTTTATCATAACGACTGTTGTTTGGCAAGCAGAATTTCCTTCCATTCTGCATACGAAGGCCCGCACCTATTCGGTACAGGCCTTGGTGTATATTATCGTGTCTCTTGCATATCCGGAAGCTGATATTTTTCAGCATACATTTCCCGGTTTTCCTCAAAGGTTCCGCTGCTGCGACGCAAAGCCCGGACAGACGCATGGGGAAGCAGCTGATTTTCCTCCAAATTCATCACGCTTGCTGCAATATTGGAACAATGATCGGATACCCGCTCCAAACTGGTAAGCAAATCCGACCAAACAAACCCAGCAGAGATGGAACACAATCCCTTTTGCATCCGAAAAATGTGGCGAGTTCTAAGTTGGCTGGTCAGCGTATCCACCACTTCCTCCAAAGGCTCCACACGGGCTGCTAGCTGAAGATTATTTTCTTCAAATGCTTGCAGCGTCATATTCAAAACTTCGGTTACTGCGTTACACAGAATTCGCAATTCTTCCTGCGCTCCGTCTGTAAATTGGATCTGCTTTTCTTTTATCTCTTCGGCAGATTCCAGCAGATTGATTCCATAATCCGCAATTCGCTCCATATCACCGATGGCTTTCAGAAGAGTTGCAGCCTCTTTTGTGTCCCGTTCATTGATGCTGTGGGTGCTGAGTTTTACCAGATAATTGCCCAGAACATCCTCATAGTGATCGGTCTTGCCTTCTTCCGTCCGAATCTTCGTTGCTTTCTCATCGCTGTAATTGCGAAGGCACTGCAAGCTCTCCTGGAACGCATTCTGGGAGGCTGCACCCATATCGATTGCAAGCAGTCTGCTTCTCTCCAAGGCTGCTGTAGGGGTTCCCAGCAGTCGTTCATCCAATTCTTCCACCTGTTCCGGTGTTTTCCCTTCCGGAACCAGTTTATTCACCAAACGCTCCAGAATTCCAGCCTGCGGCAGCAGAATCAAGGTGCAAAGAATGTTAAAAATAGAATGGGTGACGGCAATGCCCAGATAGGAAGCAGATTCATTCAGAATCGCAGGCTTCACAAAAGCTTGCACCAGACCGAACACAGCCAGAAGAACCGTTGTACCAATGATATTAAAAAACAGATGGACAAGTGCTGCTCGTCTTGCATTCTTATTGGTTCCCACGGAAGACAGCAGTGCTGTAATACAGGTACCGATGTTCTGTCCCATAATAATGGGAACAGCAGCCCCGTAGGTCACCTGTCCGGTGCTGGACAGTGCCTGCAAAATACCTACCGAAGCAGAGCTGGACTGGATAACGGCAGTCAGCACAGCACCCGCCAATACACCCAGAATGGGATTCTGGAACAGCAGGAACATCTGCTGGAACTGTGGAATGTTCGCAAGACCGGAAACTGCATCGGACATGGTTTCCATGCCAAACATCAACGTTGCAAAACCCAGTAAAATGGTTCCGGTGTCCTTCTTCTTATTGCTCTTGCAGAACATATAGAAGATAATTCCCACCAAAGCCAGAATCGGAGTGAAGGAGCTTGGCTTGAGAAGCGATACAAAGATATTTCCGCTATCAATACCGCTGAGGCTCAAAACCCAAGCGGTCACCGTTGTGCCGATATTGGCACCCATGATAACATTGATGGCCTGACGAAGCGTCATAAGACCGGAGTTTACAAAGCCCACCACCATAACAGTGGTAGCGGACGAGCTCTGGATTACTGCGGTCACCACAAGACCTGTGAGCAGTCCAGCAAACTGATTGGTTGTTAATTTATGCAAAAGACCTCTGAGCTTATTGCCTGCCCGGCGTTCCAGAGCCTGTCCCATAATATTCATACCAAACAGGAACAAGCACAGTCCGCCAATCATCGTCAGCAGATCAAAAATATCAAAATTCCCCATAGGTGTTTTCCTTTCTGTTTTTACCATTTCTTACTTTTCCAATACGTCACCCTCACTATACCATGTTCTATGTAAATTGTGGGTTAACCTTTGGTTAAAGTTCCTAAGAAAACACCAAATGATTTTATTACGTTTCTTGCTTTAATTGCTTGTATTGCAGGCAGATTTCCAAAGAAAACTGGCGAACATCTCCATCCGAGAAACGAACCGAAATAATGTCTCCTTTTCGGCTTTCCAGAATACCGCTTCCGTATTTACTGTGAAATACACGCTGTCCCGGCTTATAATACTCTGCTTCCCGAAGAACCTCCTGGGAAACAGCAGGCTTCACTACCGCTGGTACAATTTTCCCACCAGAAGAAGCCGTACCGAAAATTTCGTCTGCAAAAGATGAGGACAGCTCTTTGTCCCGAAAGCGATAAATCGAGAGGGAATCTTTTGCTCTTGTCATGGCTACATAAAAAAGCCGACGTTCTTCCTCGTAGGCCGCCCATACCTCCGGGTCCTTCTCTCCCGGTTCCGGCACATCCACACAGGGAAGAATTCCGTCTAATATATCTGCCAGATACACTGTATGATATTCCAATCCTTTGGCAGAATGAATGGTCGAAAGGACAAAGGGGCTGACCGGGTCCGTTCTTCCCTTTTGTGCCAGAGTCCGAAGCTCTTCCAATCGGGTCAGAAGACTTGGGGCATCCGGGACCCCGGTACTCAACGCCTCCAAAATGGGAACTTTCCCGCAATCCGCTTCGACTCGTTCCAAGTATTCCATATATCCCATATAATATACAATTCGACGAATGGCACGGATCCCGGATTCTCGCAGCAGACAGGCTAAATGGGTTTGCAGCGCATAGCACCGCTCTCTGGTTCTCTGCCTTAATTCCGAATTGGCTGCCAAATACGAGAAAGCAGGCTCTCGGGAAGCCACGGCCTCCTCTGCGGCTGCTTTGGTGATTCCGGCATTGAATTTATAATAAGTCCTGAGAAAAATCTCCGAATTATCCGGTTCCATAGCAAGGTGGATAATATCGACAATATCCCGAACTACCTTATGAGAAAAGAAGGAGGTATCAAAGGGACGGCAATTATACGGTACTCCCGCCCGCTCCAACAAATCAATAATGGGAATGGCACTGTCATTGTTCCGAAAGAGCACGGCTGTTTTCGTCATGCAGCCACGGGCCAACTCCACAATGGCTCGGTATTGCTCCTGTCGATTATTCAGCCAAACCGCTTCGACTTGTTTACCATTCGGCCGAGCTGCTATCATGTGCTTTGGCCGTCGCTGCCGGTTGACCTGGATAAATGCATCCGCACGCTTCACGATTGGCTCTACAGAACGGTAATTTTTCTCCAGAAACAGCACCTTTCCAGTTTTATAAACTTTCGGAAATTGCAGCAAAGCCTGCGGCCAGGCGGCACGGAAACCATAAATACTCTGGTCTTCATCGCCCACCATAAAGAGATTTGGCTGCTCTCCTGCCAAAAGTGCAATGAGGCGGTGCTGAATTTTCGAGGTATCCTGTGCTTCATCCACACAGATATAAGGGTACTGCTTGCGAAGCCTTTGCAACAGCTCCGGGCATTGGTTGAGAATCTGCAAGGCATATACCATTTGGTCGTCGTAGTCCATACGCCGGTCTCCCCGCAGCTTGAGGCAATAGGCACGATAGATGGGCTGCATCTGGATGCCGTCCACTATATACTCTTCCATCTGCTGTCCATTTAATTCCATGTTTTTAATATAGGTAATGGCAGTACGCAGGGTTTTGATGGTACTTTCCGTAGGGAATTCATGGTTCACGGCACGGTAAATTTCTCCCACCATGCCATTCAGCTCCCGTTCGTCAGAAATCAAAGAAAATGCCTGCCGCCCGTAGTTGATTTCATACAAGCGGATGATACTGGCGCACAATCCATTGATGGTACGGAACGACAGTCGCTTTCCCAAATTCTGCCCAAACAAGGAGGAAAAACGCTGACGCATATCCTCTGTTGCACTGACGGTATAGGTGATCGTTAGAATCTGTTCCGGCTGAATTCCGGCGCACAAAATCATATAGCCCAATCTGGTAACCAAAACCGTTGTTTTGCCGCTTCCCGGCACAGCCAAAAGAAGTACCGGGCCGTGTGTGGTTAACACCGCCTCTTTCTGCTGCTCATTCAGATTCTTTCCAAACTCTTCCAAAAACGCTGTTCGTTCCATGTCTTCCCCTCTTTCCGTCCCCCATTTTACCCCAGGACACCTTTTTCGTCAATGCCTCCACGTGCCTTCTATTTTATTACATCTTCGTATAATCGGAAGCTAAAAAATTGGTGATTCTATATATTGACACAATCCATGCTTACGGATACAATATGTTGTATTATGAAACAAAGGGGATGCCATATGCCTATTTCCAAAAATGCTCTTGCTGTTCTGGAACAGCGTTATTTAATGAAGGATGCCCAAGGAAAGCCGGTCGAAACTGTGGACGATATGTTCCGCCGTGTAGCAAATTCGATTGCTTCTGCGGACCGTGCATACGATGCCAATGCCGACCTGAAAGCTCTGGAAGATCGCTTCTATACTATGATGACTCAGTTGGATTTTCTTCCAAATTCTCCCACCCTGATGAATGCCGGGCGGCCTTTGGGACAGTTGTCAGCCTGTTTTGTCCTGCCTGTGGGCGACTCCATGGAAGAAATCTTCGATGCTGTAAAATACGCCGCTCTCATCCACAAATCCGGCGGCGGTACCGGATTTGCTTTCTCTCGTCTGCGTTCCGCTGGCTCCGCTGTCAACTCTACCGGCGGCGTTGCCTCCGGCCCTGTTTCCTTTATGCGGGTGTTTAATGCCGCCACAGAAGCAGTCAAGCAGGGCGGCACCCGCCGTGGTGCAAATATGGGCGTTCTTCGGGTGGATCATCCGGATATTATGTCCTTCATCAACTGCAAAAACGATACCACACAGTTTAACAATTTCAATATTTCCGTAGGCCTTACGGAAGCTTTCATGCAGGCCGCCGAACAGAACCTCCCTTATGATCTGATCGATCCTGCTTCCGGTGCTGTCACCGGTCAGCTTCAGGCCAAAGAAGTACTGGATACCATTGTGGATTCTGCATGGCGCACAGGCGAGCCTGGTATTCTCTTCCTGGATCGTCTGAATCGGGACAACATCGTTCCCAGTCAGGGACAGATTGAAAGCACGAATCCCTGCGGCGAACAGCCTCTGCTCCCCTACGAAAGCTGCAACCTTGGTTCTATCAATCTGGCAAACCACCTGAAATTGCAGAATGGTTCCTGGGTCGTAGATTATCAAAAGCTGGAGAAAACCGTAGCGGATGCCGTCCACTTCCTGGATAATGTCATCGACGTAAACCGCTATCCCCTCCCTCAGATTGCAGAAACCACTCGTGCTACCCGAAAAATCGGCCTTGGCGTTATGGGCTTTGCCGATGCACTTCTGAAGATGGGGGTTGCCTATAACTCGGAAGAGGGCGTGGCCATGGGCGAAAACATTTTTTCCTTCATCAACGAAATGGGACACAAAGCCAGTCGGGAACTGGCAGTCACCCGTGGTTCCTTCCCCCTGTTTGAGGAAAGCATCCTGAAAAATCAGCCTCCCATTCGCAATGCCACAATTACCACCATTGCACCTACCGGTACCCTGAGTATCATTGCAGGTGTTTCCTCCGGTGTTGAACCTGTCTTTGCATATGCCTATATCCGTAATATTATGGATGGTACCCATATGGTGGAAACCAATGATATTTTGCGTGAAAAGCTGGAAGAAAAGAATCTGTACAGCAATAAGCTTATGGAAGAGATTGCACAGAAGGGTTCTCTGGCCCATGTAGAAGGGATTCCCGACGATATGAAGCGAGTTTATGTCTGTGCCCATGACGTGTCTCCCTACTGGCACATCCGGATGCAGGCCGCCTTCCAGGCTTTTACCGATAATGCGGTCTCAAAAACGGTAAACTTCCCCAACAGTGCCACACGTGAGGATGTTGCCGAAGTTTATCGTCTGGCCTGGAAGCTTGGCTGTAAGGGTACTACTATTTACCGAGATGGCAGCCGGAACGAGCAGGTATTGAATATCGGCAAGATGGACTCCAAGGAACAGAAAACAGATGGCTTCATCCGTCCTCGTCCCCGTCCCAGTGTCACCGCCGGATATACCGAGAAGGTACAGATTGGCTGTGGAAATCTGTACATTACCGTAAACTACGATGAAAATGGGATCTGTGAGGTCTTTACCAACACAGGAAAATCCGGTGGCTGTCCCAGTCAGAGTGAGGCCACTGCCCGTCTGGTATCAATTGGTATTCGCAGCGGCATTGATCCTCAGGAACTGATTCGTCAGCTTAAAGGCATCCGCTGTCCCTCCACCATTCGCCAGCCCGGTCTTGCTGTGACCTCCTGCCCCGATGCCATTGCAAAGGCGTTGGAGAAGGTCATGCAGGCTCGCACCGATGGGAAAGTCCCGGAGGCTCTGCCGGTCATCCCTCGCCGGAAGCCAAAAGAGGAAAAAACAGAATCCGATGGCTCCGTCTGTCCGGAATGTGGGGCAAAACTAGAGCATGAAGGCGGCTGCATCATTTGTCGCTCCTGCGGTTACTCCAAGTGCGGTTAATTTCACTTCAAAATGTGCTGTCTCATCCCGGAGGCAGCACATTTTTACCCTGGTTGCGAAGAGTTTGCAGACGGTATGAACGGACAATATGTCCGAAAATCGTATTGCAATATTCCCTCCTGGGATTTATCTGGATTTCTTGCTTTTTTATCTAATTCATGCTATTATGATTTTAACATAACACTTGGCGTACAATTGATGAGGTGATTGATATGCAGTACGTTGCAACTTCGACTCCAGCTTGCCCTGCTGATCTGAAATATTCCAACCGAGTTCAAGTGATTCAGCAGTTTTTTGATGGCGGAACCTACAGTGCTAATGATATTTCGACTGCTATTGGTCTTAGCCGTCAAACAATTATGAAATCCATACAGTTCTTCCTGCGTACAGGGCTTTTGATCTCTGCCGGCAAAGGAGAATCAACCAGTGTCGGTGGAAAACGTCCGGAACTGTTTACGCTTTCCCCGCACAAGTATTTCCTCTGTATTACCATGTGGCCTCAGGAAATTCGACTTTATCTATACACCATTGGCAGTCAGCTTGTCGATCAAATCGCACGGAACATTGATTTGCCCGATGACGTCAAAGAAGCTACTGCTCATGTTGGAAAACTGGCCCAGCAGCTTTTGACGGAGCATCAGGTTCCTTCCGAAAATCTGTGTGCTGTCAGCGTTTCTACTGCCGGTACGGTGGATTACAGCAACGGACACCTGAAGTATAGTTCGCAGTCTCCGTCTTGGGGTACTGATGTTCCTTTGGCAGAATATCTCCGTCCTTATTTCCGCTCTGATATTAAGATTTTTGTGGAAAATGCGGCTAAAATGACTGCCCGTCCCTTCCTTTTGGAGCCAGAGCTAAAGAACAAGCGTGTGCTGACAATCTTTGGTTGTTGGGGACTTTCCAGCTGTCTCATTGAAAATGGCCATATTTTAGGCGGAAAAAATTCCTTGATCGGTGAAATTGGTCATATGATTATTGCTCCTGACGACCCGGAACCCTGCGGCTGCGGAAGCAAAGGGTGTCTGGAACGTCTGGTCAGTGTGGAGCGGGTTCGTACCCTTTTGCAAAAAGAAGGTGAAAAGTTCCCTGAATCTCCTTTGCTGCGCCGTGGACGGGAGCACGTCACCTTACAGCAACTGTTTGAAGCTTCTGAAAATTGCGATATTCTTGCCCGTCGGGTGGTGGAACATCTTGCCCACACCTTCGCTGTGGCTATTCGGAATATTTGCTTGGTCTTTGATCCAGATACTGTTGTATTTCAAGGTGATTACGCCTATGCCGACACCTTCTTTGATGTGCAGATGAAAAAGAAGCTGCGAGAGTTCCAGTACTTTCCTGCCGGCGGTCCCTTTGACGTTGTCTATGATCGCCGTCCGCTGGATTATATGAATGCACTCGGTTCGCTTACTGCACTAATCCATCAATTCTTCGATGACCCTTCCCTTTATCAGGAACCTACCGAGGAAGCATAAAATCGCCTTATCTAACCGATAAAGCAAACTATCCCCCATTTGTTAGAGGGTGCATGACTCTCTAATAGATGGGGCGATTTTATGCCAAACCATATGAGCACCTACAGTCATAATGGCCGCTTTAAAAATTTTAAATCTTTTTTCAAAAAAAGCTTGCATTTTAGAAAAACCTGTGTTATTATATTGGGGCGCTGAGGGATTGGTCCTCAGGAAAATCAAATATCCGGGTGTGGCGAAGTTTGGTATCGCGCTTGAATGGGGTTCAAGAGGCCTCGAGTTCGAATCTCGACACTCGGACCATATCAAAACGGCAGTGGTTAAAACCACTGCCGTTTTGATATTCTAACGTATCTCTAGACTTATCCAAAGATCTTGGATGTGCTTTGATGCTCCACTTTTTCATCGCTCGCAGCCGCATTGGCAGGGGTGCAATCCGTGCAGATATTCGTATTGCTGACTTCGCCACACTGGACGCTGGGCGTCCCCGCTACGGCCCGAGCACCGAATTCCACAGGGACGGCGACACAAATCTGCTGGCTGATGGTAAAGCCGCAGACCCCACCCTTCCGGGGACAGACATCTCCTGGCATTACAACAGCGTCACCGCAGCAGCTGGTGATCGGTGTGCCCACGTGTGCAAAGGGGGTCACCGTCACTGGCACGCAGACGGTGGAGCGCTGATACCCGACCACAGGACAGCCCCTGCCCTGCTTTTTACAGGTGGGACCACAAATCTTCAATCCCTTTGCTGTCGTATTGCCGCCGAACAGACAGACATCAATCCCCGCCACCTCGCGGGCTACTGTCAATTCAAAGCAGATACGCATGGTCCCGTATACCTTATCCAGTGGGAAATCAAATTTCAGGCCGGTGCATCCGGTGGGAGGATCGGGGTTGTCGGCGGTTCGCAACTCCACATTGCCGCCTTCCTCAAACACTACTTCTTGGGCCACGCCGTTTATGACGACGGTGATATTCACAATTTCCTCGGCCGGTATCTCGTCACAGATTCCAAACACCAAATGGCTTAGATCGGCATACAGCGAAATATTTTCGCCAACGGCCACAACGTCATAGCAGAACTGCTGGTTCTCGCCGACATCTGGATTGAGGATAGAGTCGGCTAAATTGAGAGATATCTGAAAAGGAAGGACGCGATCCCCTTGAACAGTCGAGTAATCGATTTCCAGATTGCACATAGGAACTCTTGCCTGATTGCAAGAACATGACATTATCTAACACACGCTCCTCTTTTTAATTTGTGTCAGCAGGGCGCTGGCCATTTCATACTATGCCTCAAGGGAGAGCAGCGTGACAGCCTGCCGTGCCCATGCGTGGAAGTCGCAGTAAGGATAGAATCAACCAATAAAGTACCGATTGATTTCAGGCCAAAATTCTCTGTTGACAATCTACAAATCAATGATATTTTCGGGTTTCGTCAAATCCCATAATCACACTCAGGCCAAAAAGCACTGAAATCATTTTGATTTCGGTGCTTTTTCTTTGTTCTATTTCAAAAATTGGTCCGTTTATGTATAGTTATGGAACAATTCCTCATTTTTGTTGCTTTACAAAGCTAGGCCATCTGCTATAATAAATGAAGATTATTTCACAATGGAGCGTGTAACTGATGACGGAATTCAATCTCATCTCCCCAAACGGGAAAAAAATTCATTGCGTGCGCTGGGAACCGGAAGGATCGATTCACTGTGTAGTGCAAATCGTTCACGGAATTGCGGAACACATCGCCCGGTATGATGAATTTGCAAACTATTTGAACCAGTTTGGAATTCTGGTTACCGGAGAAGATCACATGGGTCATGGTGGAACACTGGAAGAGCGTGACCCCAAAGGATACTTTTATGACGGCTGGACAGCCGCCGTTGATAACGTTTATGCGCTCACGAAGGAAACCAAGCAGCTTTGGCCCGATGTCCCCTATGTGATTCTGGGACACTCTATGGGCTCCTTCCTCACCCGTACACTGCTTTACCGTTACCCCGATTGTGGCCTTTCTGGTGCCGTAATCTGCGGCACTGGTTGGCAGTCCGCTGCTGTCGTGAAAGCCGGACTTGCTATAAGTCGGAGTATGTGCCGTAAAATCGGAGAAACGCAAGTCAGCTCCTCCCTTCACAACATGTTCTTCGGACCCTTTAATCGAAAGATTCCGAATCCTCGCACTCCCTTCGACTGGATTTGCAGCGATGACACCGTAGTAGATGCTTACGCCGCAGATCCTCTATGCAGTTTCTGCGAAACAGTCGGACTGGAACGAGATATGCTGCTTGGCATCCAAATGAACCAAAAGAAAGAAAATCTCTCTAAGATGCCCAAAAATCTTCCGGTTCTCTTCATTGCAGGTTCCCAAGATCCTGTCGGCAGCTATGGAAAGGGTGTGCGGAAAAGTGCAGAAGCATTCCGCAAAGCCGGTATGGTGGATGTGAATACGATTCTATATCCAAACAGCCGCCACGAAATCCTCAATGACGTAGAAAAAAAGCAGGTTTACAAAGATGTCCTGCATTGGATCGAAAAAAAGGTTCTGTAACGTCTAAATGAACAAAATTTCAAAAAAGCGACCGTTTCTCCTATTGACACAATAATTACATTTTGTTACAATTGTGATGAATTCTGTAATATATTTCAAAGGAGATCGTCACTATGAAACGACTGCTCGCATCTGTTTTGCTGTTAGCTGTCTGCTTGACAAGCTTCGGCTTTACAGAGGGTCATGCCGCCAGTGTGATAGCTACATCTGAGATCACCTCAACGGAATTGGATAATGTAACCAATTTCCCTACGCTTCCCGAAGAATCTGAGGTTCCTATCTCCCCCGCTGCAACTAATGCAACTGCGGTAAAGTCTCGTACCAGCCAAGCTATGATAGACTTTATCAAAAGTTACGAAGGCTTTCACTCAAAACCCTATTGGGATTATAGCCAATGGACCGTTGGCTATGGCACTTGCTGCCGAAATGATAAAGGAGAGCGCTGCACAAATCCAAACAACGAAGCTGAAATTGCAGCACGCTATCGGAACGTAAGCAAAGAAACTGCCGAACAGCTGCTGCGTGAAGAGCTTGCACGAGATTATGAGGTTTCTGTTTCCCGATACGAAAAGAACCATAATCTTTCCTTCAACCAGCACGAATTCGATGCACTGGTCAGCTTTACATTCAATCTGGGTGCAGGATGGACCTACGGTGGTTATAAAATCAATGCCTATCTGGAAAATCCCGATCCCAATAAGCCTCACATTGATCTGGTACGGGCAATGGGTGCCTGGTGTCGTGTAGGCGGAGAAGTGAGTCCCGGAATCGCTCGGCGTCGATTGAGTGAAGCACAAGTCTTTCTGTACGGCGATTACAAAGGCAATGCTTCCACCCATCCCAATTACCGCTATGTAATTTATGACGGAAATGGTTCTCTGTTGAGTAAGTACTATACCGATGACATTGACTTTTTCAAAGTCGGCAAACCTTACGGTAAGCTGCTTTCTCCCAAATGGGACAGCGCAGAAGATGCTTCTATGGCTGCCTTGTCAGAGGAAGAACTTCTCGATGCAAAAGCCGCTATCCCTTTTACAGATGTTCCAAAGGGCAAGTGGTATTATGACAGCGTCGTTACCGTCTACAACAAAGGATTGATGAACGGCGTCACCAATACCATTTTTCGTCCCAGCGGTTCCCTCACCCGTGGACAGCTGGTCACTATGCTGTATCGTCTGGAAGAATCTCCTGAGGTCAGCGGTTCTTCCGGTTTCCGTGATGTTCCAGATGGAAAATACTACACCAAGGCAGTCATTTGGGCGAACAAAAACCACATTGTTGACGGCACCGGTGGCGGAATGTTTTCGCCTGAAAAGAACATAACCAGAGAACAAATCGCAACTATTTTCTGTCGCTACTACAAATATAAGGGCCATGATGTGAGCCATCGGGCAAATCTCGGCCTGTACGTAGACGTAAACAATGTCTCAAAATATGCCTACGATGCCATGTCCTGGGCTGTCTACGAAAATCTGCTCCTTGGTATATCCAACCCCGGTCAGCCCACTAAGCTAAAGCCCAAAGACCTCTGCACCAGAGCCCAGGCTGCCGTGCTGCTGGTTCGAATGATGGACCTTCTGGAGCATGGCGTAATTTCCCCTGGCTCCCCGCTGTTTGCCGGTTGGTTCAATTCAAATGGAGAGCAAATTACGGACAGTACCATTGTAAAAGAAAACCAAATTGTAACCGCTAAGTGGGTTAAGTATTAAAATTTTCATCAGGGGGTAGCCAAAATGCTGCCCCCTATTTTCGATTATCCATATTTATACGATTTATTGTACATATACTGTGATAGAATACCGCCATCTTAACAAGCAAGGGTGATGGTTATGTATTCAATCCGCAACATCAAAGGCCATGTGCAGGTATATGACAATCGAGGCCAATTCCTGTTCTCAGCAGACAGCGAACGAGAGGCCAGAGAGGAACTGGAATATTATGCGGAATCTGAAACTGACAATCTCCTATGATGGCACTCGCTATCGTGGTTGGCAGCGGCTGGCCGGCGAGCCAAACACCATACAGGGCAAGCTGGAAGCCACTCTCAGCCGCATTTTAGGAGAACCCATCGAAATTTCCGGCAGCGGGCGTACCGATGCCGGAGCCCACGCCATGCATCAAGTAGCAAGCTTTCACTGTGAAAGCACCATGCCTTGTCAAGTGCTCCTACAGCAGCTTAGAGCTTATCTTCCAGAGGACATCGGAATTCACTCCTGCCAGGAAGCTGGGCCTAGATTTCACGCACGGCTCAATGCCGTATCCAAAACCTATGTCTATCGTGTTTGGAACAGTGAAGAACCCTGTGTCTTTGAGCGCAAATATGTCTATCGAATGACAGCTCCTTTGGATCTGGATTCTATGCGTCAAGCAGCTTCCTATCTTTTGGGGGAACACGACTTTCTCTCTTTCTGCTCCAACAAAAAGTTTAAGAAATCCTCCATCCGCACCATTCATCGCCTGGAAATTGAACGTCTGGGACCGGAACTTCGCGTTACCGTAGAAGGAGATGGATTTCTGTACAATATGGTACGCATCCTGGTTGGAACTTTGTTGGAAGTTGGAATGGGGCGCAAAAGTCCCCAGGAGATCCCTGAAATTTTGGCTGGAAAAAATCGAGAGTTGGCAGGATATACCGTACCTGCCAATGGACTAATTCTGTGGGAGGTTGCATATCAATGAACATCCAGATTTTTGGCACCACCAAGTGCTTTGATACCAAAAAAGCGGAACGATATTTTAAGGAACGACGCATCAATGTACAGCGGATTGATTTACTCCGATTTGGTATGTCCGGCGGAGAGTTTGATTCCGTCGTTCGAGCTCTAAAGGGCATTGACCAACTCATTAACTGGGATAGCAAAGATCCTGACATCACATTGATGAAATATATGGACGATCCCAGAGCTAAGGAGGACAAGGTCTTCGACAATCCCAAGCTGATGAAGACTCCCATTGTACGCAATGGCAAGCAGGCCACTGTAGGTTACTGCCCCGAAATCTGGGCTACCTGGAAATAACAAAACCGAATACTACACAAAAGAGCAGACATTCCAAGAAATGCGGAATGTCTGCTCTTTTGGTTTTATTTTATAAGGAGGATTTACATGGGAACGACAGTAATCGCATGGGTAGAATGGTTTAATCAATTCTTATGGGGATACCCCGCCCTCATCTTGATTTTGGGCACCGGATTATATCTAAGCCTCCGGACAAGCTTCCTTCCAATTCGGAAGCTTGGATATTCCTTAAAGCTTGTTTTCCGGAAACTTCGTCAATCACCGGAAACCGATGGGGTCTCTCCCTTTCAGGCTGTATGCACCGCTTTGGCTGCTACCGTAGGAACCGGTAACATTGCAGGCGTTGCGGGAGCTATTGCCTTGGGTGGCCCAGGTGCACTGTTTTGGATGTGGGTAGCCGCATTTCTTGGCATGGTGGTCAAGTATGCAGAAATTGTGCTTGCCGTGCATTATCGGGTTCAAAATCAAGACGGATCTTTTTCCGGGGGACCTATGTACTATATCTCTCGAGGCATGGGAAGGAACTGGCGTTGGTTAGGAACTTTATATTGTATGTTTGGTGTCGTTGCCGCCTTTGGAGTAGGAAATTCCACACAAATCAGCACTGCGGTCGTCAGTATGAATGAAGCACTTCCTCTTTTTGGCCTCTCTCCTTCCTTCGCTGGAAATCTGTGTATGGGTCTCGTTTTGGGTGCTTTGGTTGCCCTGGTGGTTCTGGGTGGCGCAAAACGAATCGGCGCTGTAGCCGAACTTTTGATTCCCATTATGTCCGTAAGTTATCTTCTTTTTGGTCTGGGAGCCATTGCAGTCAATTACAAAGCCATTCCTCAAGCCCTCAGTTCCGTCATTTCCGGTGCATTCTGTCCTAGAGCAGTCACTGGCGGAGCCATTGGAAGCCTTTGGATTGCCGTACGCACCGGCGTTTCCAAAGGTGTATTTACCAACGAAGCCGGCATGGGAACCGCCTCTATGGCACACGCTGGTGCTAACACAAAAAGTCCTGCCGAACAGGGTCTTTATGGTATTTTTGAAGTGTTTGTAGATACTATCCTCATTTGTACAGTCACCGCTCTGGTCATCCTCACCTCCGGTGTCTCCATATCCTATGGCACTTCTGCCGGTGCAGAGCTAACCTGTTTTGCCTTCCAGTCCGTTTATGGCAGTTGGATTACCCTATTTCTTGCGCTTTCTATGATTTTGTTCGCCTTTGCCACTATTTTAGGCTGGGGCCTGTATGGGGCACAGTGCGTCCGGTACCTCTTTGGAGAACGATGGGTCAAACCATTTGGAATTGTCCATGCTCTAATTACAGTCCTGGGTTCTATTTTGTCTCCTGCCCTTGTGTGGAGTCTTGCAGAAATATTCAATGGACTTATGGCATTGCCAAATCTCTTGGCAGTACTCACCCTCTCTCCTGAAATTCTGAGACTGTCGCAAGCGTATATGTCCACCAGAAATGTGCTTCTATTCAATTCAGCTCAAAAATCACAATCAACTACGGCTTAAATGCCCATTAATATGAAAAAACACAAATTTTAGATAGCTTTCTCTAGATTCGTTGACTTTCTTTTACGAAAATGGTACTATGAAGAAAATTCTAATGAATCAGAGGTAAACGCAACATGGATTATAATGCATTGGCCCAGCTTCTGTTCCCCCAGGTCACGCAGACCCCCCAGGAAATGGAGGATCGCTACCCCCTGCGGAACGCTCCCGAAGGGGCCGTGATTACCCGCATGGCCCCCAGTCCCACTGGTTTTGTCCACCTGGGCAACCTGGTGCAGGGCCTTGTTTCTGAGCGTATGGCACACCAGTCCGGTGGCGTGCTGTATCTGCGTGTGGAAGATACCGATGCCAAACGTGAAGTAGCTGGTGCTGTAGAAGTACTGATTGACACCTTGAAGCATTATGGAATACACTTTGACGAAGGTGCCACAATGGACGGCGATTCCGGCGACTACGGTCCTTACCGCCAGCGTCAGAGAGCCGAAATCTACCATGTCTTTGCGAAAAAGCTGGTGCAGGAAGGTATGGCCTATCCCTGTTTCTGCACCGAAGAAGAGCTGACACAGATGCGTCAGAAGCAGGAAGAGCAGAAGGTGAACTTCGGTTACTATGGCCCCTGGGCCATTTGGCGGGATCGTTCTCTGGAAGATATTCAGGCCCAGTTGAATGCAGGCAAGCCTTGGGTTCTGCGCTTCCGCTCCACTGGCTCCATTGAAAACAAGTTCAAGTACAATGACCTTGTAAAAGGTGAACTCACCATTACAGAGAATGACATCGATCAGGTCCTCCTGAAGTCCGATGGCATCCCCACCTATCACTTTGCCCATGCTGTGGACGATCACCTCATGCGTACCACTCATGTGGTTCGTGGTGACGAGTGGCTGCCCAGCCTGCCGTTCCATATTCAGCTGTTTAAGGCTCTGGGCTTCAAGCTGCCCAAGTATGTCCACATCGGCCCCCTTATGAAGATGGATGGCACCTCTAAGAGAAAACTCAGTAAGCGGAAGGACCCTGAGCTGGCTCTTACCTACTATAAGGCAGAAGGCTTCCCCGTATCTGCGGTCTATGAGTATGTGCTGACCCTGCTGAACTCCAACTATGAGGATTGGCGCAGAGCCAACCCCTCCGCCAGTGCAGACACCTTTAAGTTCTCCTACAAAAAGCTGAACCCTGCTGGTGCGCTGTTTGACTATGCAAAACTCTGTGATGTGTCCAAAAATGTAATCTCCACTATGACCGCAGAACAGGTCTATGAGGAGGTTTTGGAGTACGCAAAGGAATTTGATGTTCCCTTCTATGAGGCACTCTCCAAGGATGCCGATTTTGCAAAGTCTATCTTTGCTATCGGCCGTGGAGGGAAAAAGCCTCGTAAAGACCTGGCTACTTGGGCAGAGGCCAAGCCTTATATGGGTTTCTTCTATGATGAATTCTTCGATGATAAGGCTGCTTTCCCTGAGAAATTCGCAGCGGAGACCGTGAAGGCTGCTCTGCAAGGCTTTATGGCCACCTACGATCCTGTCGATGATGCTACTGTTTGGTTTGACAAAGTTAAGGCCCTTGCAGAGTCTCTGGGCTTTACCTCCAACATGAAGCTGTATAAGCAGGACCCCACTGCATGGCCCGGCTCTGTGGCTGACATCAGCACCTTCCTGCGTATTGCCATTACCGGCAAGACCAATTCTCCCGATCTTTATACGGTTATGACCATTCTGGGCAAAGAGCGTTCCCTCGCTCGCATCCAGAACGCCATCGACCGACTGTAAGCAACGAGGCTGCGTCCCTCCTAAAAGGACGCAGCCTCATTTTTATTTCTGGTATTGTTCCAGTACCGAAGCACAAAGCTTACAGCACTCCTCCTGCACCCATTGGGGATATAGAATCTTGGCATCTTTTCCAAATCCAATGACCCAGCTGAGAAACAGAGGTGACACCGCCACTTCCGTGGTAAATGTGAAGTGATCCGGCCCATCGGGAATCAGCATAGCATCTCCTCCAAATCGGTCAAACACGACACCAGCCAAGCGATTGGCAAAACGCAGCTTCACCTGAACATGCGTGCCGGAAAACATCTGAAACACCTTTTGTCCATAACTTTCTAAAGCCTTTCCAGTCAACTCTGAACAGGCATCTCTCATTTTGTCCGTCAAGCAAATGTCCACCATCCGATCCACCCGGTAATGGGTCACGCCGTGGCGGGAGGTATGGGCCAAGAGATAATAGTTTTCGTTGTCCTGACACAGCGCATACGGACTTGCCACATATGGGCCAGCACGAAACTGCTGCTTCCTTCCAACGCCCCAATCAAAATACCGAAACTCAATTTGCTTGTTCGCATAAATCGCTTCCTGAATGGCATCCAAATTATAATAAATGCTTTCATTCATGCTTTTGACTCGTCCGGAAATCACCATCTCACGACTCATCAAGCTTTCGTCATACCGATTACAGAAGCGCAGCAGCTTTCCAGTTAAAGAAGCCGATTTACGTTGAGTCAAAAAGCGGGCCGATTGAACCGCATCAACAAGCAATTTCACTTCCGGAAGCTGAAACACTCCGCTTGCAACATAGTAGCCGCCTTTCGGACCTCGCTTCACTTCAATATCCATACCATAGTCCTGGAGGGCCTGAACATCCGCAATCACGCTTTTGCGTTCGCAGGAAATCCCCTGCTGTTCCAGATAATGGACCAATTCTGTAGCGGATACCGGATGATCTTCATGGGAGTTTCGTTCCAGATAATCTCGGATGTACAGAATCTTCAACTTTTGTCCTTCTTTTTTTGACATAATCTTGCCCCCTCCTTGTTAAGATAACACAAACCCATCAAAATTGGAATACTTACCTTGCGATTCGACCAAAAAAATGATAGAATAGGAATCTACTATTTTACAGGAGGAACTCCTATGCCTTACTTCGGCTGCCATTTATCCGCCACCGGCGGTTACTGCACCATGGTAAAAACCGCCCTATCCATCGGTGCCGATACCTTTCAATTTTTCACCCGCAATCCAAGAGGCAGTAAAGCCAAAGCCCCTGACCCTGTGGATGCCGCCTCCGCTCTGGTACAGATGGAGGCCCACCATTTTGGCCCACTGGTAGCCCATGGCCCTTATACCATGAACCTGTGTACCAAAGATGCAGAAGCACGGGAATTTGCAGCACAGATTCTCTGCGATGACCTCCGTAGAGCCGCTATGATTCCCGGTACCCTATACAATTTTCATCCCGGTAGTCATGTGGGGCAAGGATTGCAAGCCGGTGTTTCCTACATTGCCGCAGCCTTGGAACAGGCCCTTTCTCAAGAATTGCCTGTGACAGTTCTACTGGAGACAATGGCTGGAAAAGGCAGTGAAATCGGCGGTACGTTTCAGGAGCTTCGCATGATTCTGGATGCCGTTTCTTCCGATCGCCTTGGGGTCTGTTTGGATACCTGCCATGTGTGGGATGGCGGTTATGACATTGCCCAAAATCTGGATGGTGTATTGGAAGAGTTCGACCAGCAGATTGGCCTGCACCGTCTGAAAGCCCTGCATATCAATGATTCTAAAAATCCCCTTGGCTCTCACAAAGACCGTCATGCCTGTTTGGGGGATGGTCTGATTGGCCTCGACGCTCTGGAACGGATTATCACCCATCCTGCCCTCCGGGACCTTCCTATGGTGTTGGAAACCCCCAACGAGCTTCCCGGTTATAAGCAGGAAATCGAAACCATGCGCTCATTCAAAAATTCTTAATTTGACACAGTATAGAAAAGGTAGTATCCTTCTCTATGCTATGGCGAAAACGAAACTTTTTTCTGAAAGGACGTGGTGTTTTTGCAGCAGTTTTATACTTTGATCGAATCCATCGGGGAGCTTCCCATGGGAAACGCCACCTTCGGCGCTCTCTATGGAATGGTAATCCGGTACGTTCTTCCCTTGCTGGCTTTTTGGCTGCTTCTGCGTTGCGGCAGGAGTCTGCTTACCTTCCGTAAAGAGCCGGAAGTCTGGGGTTGGCTGTGTCTGCCGGACGGAAATCAGCTCCCCATTACGCACTGGGAAAATGTCATCGGACGGCATAAAAGAAGCGATATTGTCATTGATCTTCCCTTCATTTCACGAAGTCATGCCGTTTTAACTCGGTACGACGATGGCAGTTGGACCATCAGCGACATCGGTTCCAAGGGTGGCGTAAAGGTAAATCGCAAAGATATTACCATTTCTGCCATCAATCCTGGCGATGTTATCAGCCTCAACGGTTTGGAGATGACCTTACAGCCCATCTCTAAAGAGCAGGAGGACTATCAGACAACACTCCGCACCCAACCCGGTCGGGACTATGCCCCTTCTTTGTCTCTGTTTATCCTGAGCTTTTTCCAGATTTTTATGTTGTTCCAGCTTTTCTTTACCGCAAAACTTGAAGATATGAATAGTATCTTCATCGGTTTTGCTTCTCTCTTCGCTCTGCAATGGGGTCTGTTCTTCTTCTATCGGATCATTCGGCGAAAAGGCTATGAAATCGAAACCATTGCATTTTTCCTGAGCACTCTGGGCATGGCTCTTATTTCCACGGTTACACCGGGTGAAACCACAAAACAGCTATATGCCACCCTCATGGGCATGACCGCCTTCTTGTTTATCGGCTGGTCTCTGCGTGATTTGGAGCGTGCGAAGGTCATTCGTCACCTGGCTGCCTGCGCCGGATTGCTGTTGTTAGCGGTAAACCTGATCTTTGGTGAAGAATTATACGGTGCAAAAAACTGGATTTCCATTGGACCCTTCTCTTTCCAGCCCTCCGAGATTGTGAAGCTGTGCTTTATTTTTGTAGGCACATCTACCATGAATCGGATTGTCTCCTTCCGCAATATGACCATGTTCATCGTGTACTCTCTGATTATCTGTGGTTGTCTTGCGTACATGAACGACTTTGGCACTGCGCTGATCTTCTTTGCAGCTTTTTTGATGATCGCCTATCTGCGTTCCGGTAACTTTGCTACCATTGCTCTTGTCACCACCGGTCTGGGCTTTGGCGGCATCACTGCGCTGCGATTTTTGAAGCCCCACGTGTTGCAGCGTTTTGCTTCCTGGCGTCATGTCTGGGAAGTTCCTCTGGAGGCGGGAGGGTTTCAGCAAACCCGTTCCATGATGTGCATTGCTTCCGGCGGTCTTTTGGGTCTCGGAGGCGGAAACGGCTGGCTCAAATATGTGGCTGCCAGCGACACCGATCTGGTCTTTGCAACTGTCTCGGAGGAATGGGGACTTTTGATTGCCGGAATGATGGTGGCTTCCATTGTGATTTTGGGCGTCTTTGTGGTGCGTTCCGCCCCTATGGGACGCAGCAGCTTCTACACCATCAGTGCCTGTGCCGCCATTACCTTCCTCATGGTACAGACCGTTCTGAATGTGTTCGGTACCGTGGACCTCTTGCCCCTTACCGGTGTCACCTTCCCCTTTGTATCCAACGGTGGCTCCAGTATGATTTCCGCCTGGGGTATGCTAGCCTTCATTAAGGCGGCCGATACCCGGCAAAATGCAAGCTTTGCCGTTCGCTTGCACGCAAAGCATTTGGAAGGAGAGGATGCATAATGAATCGAATTGCAGGACGTTCCAAAATTGCTCTGCTTCTTGCAGGACTGCTTCTGTTAGGCCTTGTACTCTTTTGCGGTGAATATGTATTTCAAGCGGACGACTGGGTGATTTTCCCCGGAAGTCCCCATGTGTACAAAGGCCCCAATCTGAACTGCGGCGTTGTCACCGATCGCTCTGGCACCGTTCTTTTAGACTCTACGGACGGCCGCACTTATGCAGAGGATGAATCCCTGCGTGCAGCCACCATGCACCTTCTGGGCGACCGATACGGTTATGTCAGTGCTCCTGCTCTGGCCGGTTACAGCAAAGAAATGCTGGGCCATGACTTGATCAACGGTATCTATGGTTTGAATGGGACCGGCGGAAAAGCCGCTCTTTCCATCAGTGCTCCCGTACAGCTTGCCGCACAGGAGGCAATGGATGGCAGACGTGGTGTGATTGCAGTTTACAACTACAAAACAGGCGAAATCCTCTGTGCCCTTTCCAGTCCAAACTACGACCCGGACAACATGCCGGACATTGACGATGAGGACCCGGGAGAATACGAAGGTGTATATATGAATCGGTTCACCCAGTCCACTTACACCCCCGGCTCCATATTCAAAATCATTACAACCGCTGCCGCTCTGGAAGAAATTCCGGACATTGAGGAACGGACCTTCTACTGTGACGGCTCCTACTGGGTAGACGGAAATGAAGTAACTTGCACCGATGAGCATGGCACTGTAACCTTGCAGGAGGCTTTAACCAGTTCCTGCAATGCTACCTTTGCTCAACTATCTCTGGAACTGGGAGCTGACACACTTACCCGGTATGTAGAAAAATATCAGATTACACAGCCCCTCACCTTTGATGGTGTTACCTCTGCCCAGGGCCTCTTTGATCTGTCGAATGCCGAAGATGTGGGATTGGCCTGGAGTGGCATCGGCCAGTACACCGACCAAATCAACGCCTGCCGCTTTATGACCTTTATGGGCCAGATTGCAGGAGGCGGCACTGCGGCGGAACCGTATCTGGTGAAGTCTGTGGACGGTGGTGCCTTCAGCAAGCACGAGGCATCCCCCAAGCTTACCGACCGAATCATGTCCACGGACATTGCTCTGCGGCTTCAGAAGCTGATGCACAACAACGTGGTCAACAACTATGGCGAAGAAAACTTTGCCGGACTCTACGCCTGTGCCAAATCCGGCACCGCCGAGCAGGGAGCCGGACAGGAAGCAGATGCTACTTTCGCCGGATTCACGTTGGACGAGGACTATCCTCTGGCTTTTATCGTCGTGGTAGAAAACGCCGGCTCCGGCAGTAGAACCTGCGTTCCCATTCTTTCCGAGGTTCTGGAAGCCTGCGTGGAAGTCATGGATGAAGAAATGAACTAAGCACAAATCTCCCGCCCCCTGCATAGACTCTATGTAGGGGGCGATTTTTATGTGTCCGTATCATACCGGTTCGCTTGTTCTGATTTCTCTGGGCCTTGGAATTTTGATTGGCAGTGCCTGCGGCTCCGGCTTTATGACTCTGGTATTGGTTGTAGGCTGTACCGGCTGCGGATGTTACACGCTGTTTGTAAAAAAATAGTCATTGCCTTGTCCTATGGTGCATATATATTAGGGAAGAAACCATAAGGAGTGAGGACAATGGAACTGGCCTTTCAGAAAAGCGCCGTAAACCATTTACAGAAGTTAATCCGGCAGGTACAAAGCCAGGAAGAAACCGCAGAGGCTGCCGTACCGGAAAGCCTTCCGGACGTAGGCAGAATTGTCAGCAGTTGGGGAATCCCTGTAATCCGCAGCAAAGAATGGCGTGGAAACGCCATGATGGTCTCCGGCGGAATCACCGTCTGGGTGCTGTATGTGCCGGAAGACGAAAGCCTTCCTCGGCAGATCAGTGCCTATCTTCCCTTCTCCATGCGTTGGGAGTTGCCGCAGACCGAGGCCGAAGGAACCATGCGAGTATCCTGCCATCTAAAAAGCGTGGATGCCCGCATGGTAAGTCCCAGAAAAATTTTGGTGCGGGCAAGTGTAAGTTGTCTGGGTGAGGCATTTTGTGCGGCTGAGACAACGTTCTATGCACTTCCGGAGCTTCCCAAAGAGGTGGAGGTTCTGAGAAATCACCTTCCCCTTTTGCTTCCATCGGAGATGGCTGAAAAGAGTTTCCTTTTGGACGAGGAGTTGGAACTTCCCGGCGGTGCCTCCGCAGTATCTCAGGTCATTGCATACCAGCTCTCCCCTGTCTTGACTGACAACAAGGTGCTGGGCGAGAAAGCTCTTATGAAGGGAAGCTGTGGCCTGCATCTGGTGTACATGACTCCGGAGGACCGTCTGGCGGTATGGGACTTTGATATTTCCTTCTCTCAGTATACCGAACTGGAACGCAGCTATGAGGAGGAAGAAGAGCTTCAGGCAGAGCTGCTGCTCACAGGGGCTGAGATTATCCCAGACGAAGACGGGCGGAGACTACAGCTAAAATGTTCCCTTTCGGCCCAGTGTATGGTTCTGCATAAGCAGATGGTGGAACTGGTTCAGGATATGTACTGTCCCAATCGGGAGGTTACCCTCAAGAACCAGAGCATGCCGGTAAAGAGCAGACTGGATCATCAGATTCTGCGGGAGCAGGTGGAGGAGTCCTTTTCCCTGACAGGCGGTTCTCTTCTGGACTGCACGCTCCTTCCGGAGTTCCCCAAGAGCCATCGTAACGGCCAGGAAGTTTCTCTGGAAACTCCTGTCTGGTGCAATATCCTATACTACGATGCAGCCGGGACGCTACAGGGCAGAAGTTCTCACACCACGGCAAAATCCAACATTCATCTGGCCGAGGACTGCATCTGTCAGGCGGATGTACATCTTTCCGGCCCGGTTCAGTGGTCCTTGGGAGGCGGCAGCGCAAGTGTGCGGGCAGCGGTTGAACTGACCGTTGACAGCTTTGCCGACCAAGAACTGTCCATGGTGTGTGGTGCAGAACTGTCACAGCCTCAAAAACCCGACCCCGCAAGACCCAGCCTGATTCTCCGTGCTCCCAAAGAGGGTGAAACCCTCTGGTCTATGGCGAAGGCATCCGGCTCGACTGTGGATTCGATCCGGGAAGCCAATCAGCTAACTTCGGATTCTCTGGAGGAATGTCCTCTGGTTTTGATTCCCATTCATTAACTAAAAAGGCTGTCTCACTTTTCTCAAGTGAGACAGCCTTTTGTGCTGCTATATAAAAGATAAAATTACAGGCCAGCAGCCTTACGCAAATCCTCGGCACGGTCGGTACGCTCCCAGGTACGGCCCTCTTCCAGGCCAAAGTGACCACAAGCAGCCGTCTCAGCATAGATGGGACGACGCAGGTCCAGAGTCTTAATAATTCCGGCAGGAGTGAGGTCAAACTCCCGGCGGAGAATTTCCGTGAGCATCTCGTCAGAGACACGGCCAGTACCATAGGTATCTACCAAAATAGAGACCGGCTCTGCAACGCCGATGGCATAGGCCAGCTCCACCTGAATCTTGTCTGCCAGACCAGCAGCAACTACATTTTTAGCCATGTAGCGGGCCATATATGCTGCACTGCGGTCTACCTTCGTGGGGTCCTTACCGGAGAATGCACCGCCGCCGTGGCAGAAATAACCGCCGTAGGTATCCACGATAATCTTACGACCGGTGAGGCCGGTATCACCGTTGGGACCGCCCACAATAAACTGACCGGTGGGGTTGATGTAGATATTGGGGACATCCTGAATATCAAAACCATAGCTGTTAAGAACAGGAGCAATGACCATCTCCTTTACATACTGCCGCAGGGGCTCGCTGGCGAACTCCGGGGTATGCATGATGGAGACCACAACGGTGTCCACGCCAACGGGGTTTCCGTTCTCATCAAACTCCACCGTTACCTGAGCCTTACCGTCGGGACGGAGGTTGGGGTTTTCTTTCACCATCTGAGTCAGACGGTTAATGAGGGCACGAGACACTGCACCAGCCAAGGGCATCAGCTCGGGAGTCTGATTGCAGGCGCCGCCAAACATCATGCCCTGGTCGCCTGCGCCGCCCACTTCGTCATTGGTACCCATAGCAATGTCGGGGGACTGGGTGTGAATCCGGCACATAATCTCCACGCTATCGGCACAGAAGCCTTCGCCTTCTCTTGTGTAGCCGATGTCACGAATAACCTGACGGGCAACGGCAGCATAATCCACATCTGCCTTAGTGGTGATTTCACCGGAGATACAGCAGAAATTTGTGGTCACCAAAGTCTCACAAGCTACACGGGAATTGGGGTCCTGGGCCAGGCAGGCATCCAGAATACTGTCAGAAATTCGGTCTGCAACCTTATCCGGGTGACCAGTTGTAACACATTCAGAAGTAAATAATCTTTTTTCCATTATAATTTCCTTTCCCATCCCTATCAAGAACATCGCAAAAAAATCGCCCCGAAGATTCGGAGCGAAGAAGCACGAATCCTCATCTTTCGTCATACGCCGGATTTAGCACCTTATTATAAAACAGGTTGCTGGGCTTCATCGGGCCGTTCCCTCCGCCACTCTTGATAAGGTAATATTAAGTTTCAAGTATATTATACGCAAAAATGTAGAAAAGTCAAGCTTTTTTGCAAGGTTTGTCGAGTTTTTACATGGTTAAGGCTTTGGTCCTTTGGTTATGATGCAAGAAGTACAAAGTTTACGATTTGTCTATAGACATTCCACTGAAAACGCTGTAAAATAAGCACGATAAACACGTAAGGAGTGAACCGAATGAAAAACCTCCGCCGTTCTTTTGAGGGGTTCTGTTACCGCAATCGGAATGTCGGCATTCCGAATCTCATGCTCTGGATTGTTCTGGGCAATATCATCGTTTACTTTGTAGACTTGATGGACCCCAGTCACAGTCTGTTTCAACTGCTCTACTTCGACCGCACTGCCATTATGCACGGACAGGTATGGCGGCTTTTCTCGTATGTATTTTTAGAGCTGTTGGGCGGACAAAATGTGCTTTTCTTGGTACTTTTTGCAATCTTCTATTATCAGCTTGGTGCCGCTGTAGAAAACTCCTGGGGCCGGTGTAAATTTACCCTTTACTATCTCACCGGTATTGTTTTTCTGGACATCGCAGGTTTCCTCTTTGGCGTCATGGTGCTCCCGGACAGCCTCCATATGACCCTGTTCCTGGCCTACGCCACGATGTATCCCGATGCCACGTTTTTGGTTTTCTTTATCATCCCTGTAAAGGCTCGATTCCTCGCACTTCTTCCCTTGGCTGCCTTCCTGTTCCAGCTGTTTAGCTTCCGTATGTTCCCCTACAATCTTTTGCCCATTTTTGTTCTGGCCACCTATTTTCTGTATTTTGGAGCAGATTTTCTCAATCTCTTCCCCATGTCCTGGCGTGTCAATGCAGACCGACTCCGGAAAAAGGCTAAGCCGGGTGCAAAAGCAAAAACCATACAGTTCCCAAAAGCTGGTTCCTATGAAGCCAGTCATGCTACTGTCAATGCCCCCTACCATCATCGTTGCACCATCTGTGGTAGAACGGACATCTCTAATCCAGAGCTGGAATTCCGCTACTGCTCTAAGTGTAAGGGATACTATTGTTACTGCGAGGATCACATCAACAACCATCCTCACATTGAGTGACGATATTCTCCTACAGCATAATCAAAATCATAACAAATGGACCGTTGCAGAGTTTAACATTCTGCAACGGTCTATTTTCATAACATAAAATTTGGAGAGAAAGAGTCTGAAAAACGGATTTTTGATTTCATATGAAATTCTTCTGTGTTTCCGTATTTCGTGTTAAATAGCAATACAACTTATAAATTTATCTGGCATACAGAATCTTCAACCGAAATTACTGTATAAAGCATATTGAATGACTATGGAATCTCCCACTCCTTTGGCATATTCCAGGGAGTGAGGGATCTGTTGACATTTCCATATACAAGTGATACGATGAATTTATGAAGGGCATAACTTTTTAAGTTTGAGCCATTGTTTTTATGTGTTTATTCCTGTTTATGCAAGTGAACCCGAGTAAACAAGTGCAAACAAAGCCTTAAATTTAATCTGTTTTGTCTGGCTGTATTATACTTCCGTTGCAGTATCGCAGGGGGAGTGTTTTTGTCAGGCACTTTTATGCCTTTTTGTAGTAATAACAGAAAGGTGTTTTTTATTATGGACGACAGAGATTTACAGTTTATTCAAGATCAGATTGGCTACCAGTTTAAGAATCCAGATCTACTTCAGCAGGCTTTTGTGCGTCGATCCTATGCACAGGAAAACGGCGGTGCCGACAATGAAGTTTTGGAATTCATTGGGGATAAGGTACTAGATATATCCGTTGTACGATATCTAACAGATCGATATGGATATATGGCAAGTGAGTGCGACAACTATGATTCCGATAAAGAATGGGACGAATTTTATTCTGAATTATCTGAAGGCAAGCTTACGGATTTAAAGCGTCGATTGGTAGAAAAGAAAATGTTGGCGCATCGTATTGATATTCTTAATTTCTCAGATTACCTGATTATGGGAAACGGCGATGAGCAAAATAATATAAACAAGGAAAGGTCTGTCAAAGAAGATCTCTTTGAAGCTATTATGGGTGCAGTAGCTCTGGATTCCAATTGGAATTTTGAAGACATTCAGACTGTATTCAATTTCATGTTGGATCCCGATACAGAGCTTGCCGAAGACGGTGATGAAAACTATGTGGGTTTAATTCAGAACTGGGTAACTAAATTTAATCCAAGTCATCTTCCTCTTTACTACAGTAAGAAATTCAGCTATCAAGCTTCTTGGAATATGTCTTTTAATAGAGTATCCCAGAATAACATTCCAAGTAGTGAAGTTCATAGAATGCAGTATTCCTGCCTTTTAAAAATTCACGATGATGAGCCTATTTTCAGAGGCTTTGGAGCATCTAAGAGTGAAGCAAGAAAAGCGGTCTGTAAAGTTGCATACGATTACTTAAAAAGAAACGGAAAATTAGGATCCATAAAAACAGAAATTGAAAATCCAAACAAGGCAGATGCTATCAATCAATTGGAAACTTTAGCAAGACGAGGTTATTTTTCTATTCCAAGTTATGATTTCAGTGTGGAATATGATAATGACGGAAATCCTATCTGGACGTGTGAATGTACAATAGCAGAATATACTCGCATAAGCAGTGCGGTATCTTCTTCGAAAAAAGGCGCAAAAAAAGCTGCAGCTTATAGGATGCTGCAGCAAATTCTGAACTAAGGGGGTATGCTCTATGCCTAAGTATTGTTTAAATTATGAATCCGGCAACTATGAATGGATTAGCGAGGACGGCTACAGTATCGACCGGGGCGAGTATGTATACAACTGGGATGACAGCGACTATCGGCGTGAAGAAGAGCAATCCTCATGGTCCTGGGATAATAACGACGATGATAACTGGTAATATCTAAGCCAAAGATGTCATTGTTTTTACAATCGAACAGTGGCCCAATAACGCCTCCTTTGTACAGTAACCGTGCATAGGAGGCGTTTTCTTGACATTCCGGCAACGGTATCGAACCCCAACCCATAAATACAACATAAACCGCTCTCTCCTTAACGTATCTCGTGCGTAAACTGGAGTGGAAATCTATTTAAACGGACAAAGCACTTTTGCAATATGAAACTGACTGTGAATGATACTCTAATAGTTGACCACAGTGACACTGAATAAGTTTACCACTAA
>CAUWEI010000034.1:0-30374 GCA_963557675.1 uncultured Oscillospiraceae bacterium
CCCTGCAAACACCAAGCTTTCCAGCAAGGAATTACTTGCAAGGCGATTTTTTCCGTGTACCCCATTGCAGGCAGCTTCTCCGATGACGTACAGGCGTTCCGCAGAGGATTTGCTGAAGGAATCCACCTGGACGCCACCCATGAAATAGTGCTGTGCAGGAACTACAGGAATACATTGTCTCGTGACATCATACCCCTTTTCGGCGCAGAATTCAACTATATTGGGAAAATGCAGCTGCAACACTTTTGGGTCAATCATTCTCAAATCTTCCCAGACATAATCCGTGCCGTCTTCTTCCATCTGTTTCCAGATGGCCTTGGTTACCTCATCCCGTGGAAGAAGCTCGTTTACAAAACGCTCCATATGCTTATTATAGAGCTTTGCACCTTCTCCTCTTACCGACTCTGAAATCAGGAAGCTTCGTTCCGAGCTATCCTTATTATAGAAGGTGGTGGGGTGAATCTGCACATAATCCACATTCTGCAATTTTACACCATGCTTTAATGCAATGGCCACCGCATCGCCGGTCAAATGGCGGAAATTGGTGGAATGGCGATACAGGCCGCCAACGCCGCCTGTAGCCAAAATCGTATAAGCCGCACTTACAGAGACAATACTGCCATCTGCCATCCGCAAAACGGCACCACAGCAGCAGTTGTCTTTCATAATAACATCCAGCAAAGTGGTGTACTCCAACAGCGTGATGTTTTCCCGTTCCTTCACACGCTGCAACAGCTTGGAGGTAATCTCCTGGCCTGTAACATCCTCATGGTAAAGGATTCTCTTTTTGGAATGAGCACCTTCTCTGGTGTAAGCCAGAGAACCGTCTGCATTCCGACAAAAATCCACACCATAGGAAATCAGCTCGTCAATCACTTTCCGGGAGGACCGAATCATAATATCAACACTTTCGGTATTGTTTTCATAATGTCCGGCCTTCATGGTGTCCTCAAAAAAGGAATCATAATCCTCTTCTCCATTGAGCACACAGATGCCGCCCTGCGCCAAATAGGAGTCGCTTTCCTCCAGGGAGGCTTTGGTAATAATTGTAATTTTTTTATCTTTTGGAAGATGCAGGGCACAATATAGGCCGGAACAGCCGCTTCCTGCAATGAGAATATCTGTTTTCATGGTTCCCCCGTTATTTTCCGAGCATACGGTCAATGCTCTTTTGTGCATTGAGCCGCACTTCGTCGGTCAGTACAATTTCTTCTCCGGCCGCACCGTTCAGGCACTGGTACACTTCCATCAGTGTGGTGAGGCGCATATCATGGCAGACACATTTCTTCGACAGGGGATAGAAGCGTTTTTCTGGATGGGCAAAGCGCAGATGCTCCGCAATGGTGGTATCCGTACCGATGATAAATTCCTTTGCATCACTCTGGGCTGCAAAATTCATAATCCCAGTGGTGCTTCCAGCGTAATCCGCCAACTCCGTAACTTCTGCCTTACATTCCGGATGTACCAAAACCAGAGCGTCCGGGTGCCGTCTGCGGGCCTCTTTTACATCTTCTGCCGTGATCTGCATATGGACGGGACAGCCGCCTTTTATGAAATGGAACGTTTTTTCCGGAACCTGCTTTTCAATCCAGCCTCCCAGATTGCAGTCCGGAATAAACAGCACTTCTTTCTGGGGAAGATTTTTTACAATATCAAGTGCAGATGCTGACGTTACGCAGATGTCACATTCCGTCTTTAGGGCTGAGGTGGAGTTAATATAGGCCACCACTGCCGCATCCTTATAGGTCTGCTTTAAGGCTTTCAATTCTTCCACCGCAAGCTGCTCTGCCATGGGGCATCCGGCCTCCGGATGGCTCAGAATCACCTTTTTCTCAGGGGAAAGAATCTTGGCAGTCTCTGCCATAAATCGAACACCGCACATCAGCAAGGTTTTCTGAGGGGCTGTCTGGGCCTTGCGGCTCAAGGCAAAGGAGTCACCAACAAAGTCGGCAATCTCCAGAATATCATGGCTTTGATAGGCATGCGCCAAGATACAGACATCTTTTTCTTTTTTCAGGCTTAGGATCTTATCTTGCATTTCTCTTGTAGTAAACATGGGTCTCCCTCCATTCCTTGCTATTATAATCACCCTCTTCCTTTCTGTCAATATTGGTGTATATACAGGTGTACATATTTTACAAAATCAGAACCTTTTTGGGAGAGGCAAGGGGCCTCTTTCGCAAATTGGGCATAAAAAACCGCCCCGGCTTTGAAAGCCGGGGCGGAAAACAGGAAATTACTTGCTGGTGTTCATTTGCATGAGTACCTTTGCAACCTGAGCACGGGTAGAAGTATTCTTGGGACACAGGGTTCCATCCTCCATACCCTCAATCAGCTTTGCATCCACAGCCCAGGCAAATGCGTCCTTCGCATAGCCCATGACCTTGTCTGCATCCGGATATTTGCTGAGGTCTGCTCTGCCGGTAATGTCCATGTTGGCAAATTCGGCATAGCGGTACAGGAAAGTGACCATCTGCTCTCTGGTAACAGGCTTACCAGGTGCAAAGTGATCCTCTGTTACGCCTCTGGCAATGCCAATACTATAGGCCCAGGAAATTGCATCCGTGTAGAAGCGATTCTCGCTCACATCTACAAAGGGAGCCTTTTCTGTTACCTCAGGCTCATCCGCCAAACGGTACAGGATGGTAACCAACTGGCCACGGGTCAGGCTTCCGTTGGGCTTAAAGTGGGTATCGTCAATGCCGTTCATAATACCGGCGGACAGGACATACTCCAAGGCCTCATGGTACCACTTCGTGACATCCACATCTACAAAGGCCTTTGCCAAGCAGTTGTCGGGATTTACAGGAATTACCTCGTGCTGCTTTTCGCCGCAGACCGTACAGGTACGGACCTTGCTGCCCTCTGCAATACAGGTAGCTTCCTTCTCCACAGTCCACTCGCTCCAGCTATGGACATGGCCACCTGCGGTGCAAACAATGTCTGCACGGTCACGGATACGCAATCTTGCATAGCTTTCGTTCTCAATGGCATAGGTGTTGTCGTAGGAAGCCAGACCGGTTGCCGTGATGGAGCAGCCCTTTTCCAGGTTGGCAATTTCCTTATCCTTGGTGATGTAGCCGTCGATAAAGACACGGGCCACTTCGCCGGAGGCATCCTTTACATAGATGGACTCCACCAGGCCGTTGACCACTGTGTAATTTACAACCGTACCGGAGATGGTAACCAGAGAGCCCAGATACTTACCACTGTTCATTTCTGCTGTGGTAATGCCGGTAGGCTGCACAGGCTCTTGTTCGCCAATCTTGGTAATGTTGGTAACCTGAAGCTGTGTCTCGCCCTGGTAAGCACTGGTGGTACCGGTGATACGAACCACATCGCCCACCTTGTAGTCACCAGCAACAGGGAAGCAGTTGATACCAGCCGTCTTGTCCTGCACATAGATGCAGTCAAAGAAGGCCGTGTTCTTGTCATGGCCGGAGGCGTTAGAAGTAACAACACCTTCGATGGTGAACTTGTAGCCAGGCTCGGTCTGTGCGTGAATGTCCGCAATATCTGTAATGGTCACAGGGTTCACGAACTGCATCAGATTCTCACAGATGGTGTAGTTGGAGTAATTCTTTTCGGCTGCGTTGTCCAGATTTGCCTGCACCTCAAAATTACTCATAAAGGCTGCACCGGAAACCACGATGAGGCCCTGACCCTCGAGCTGCTCAGTGCCCAGAACCAGCAGACGGCTGTCATCCTTAGCAACCTGATACTTGGGCATATTCTCGCCGCCCAAACCGTCGTTGTCGCTGTCCTTAGAGTAGGTGCTGCTATGACCGTATACAACGGGAGTCACGGTTGCGGGCAGCTCTGTGGTGGGATTGCCCTGTGCATCCACTGCATAGATGGAAGCACCGCCGTACTGGCTGAACAGCTGTGTATACAGCTTGTCATTGGGATGCTCTGCGTCAAACTCCACACCCTTCATCAGGAAGGAATCCATGTTGTAGGTGCTGAAGTACAGTCTCTGGGTCTGACCGCCGTTAAGGGCATCGTCATTGGTGGCATCGTCGCCAATCCGCAGGGAAGAGCCCAGAGCCGTCAGAAGCTTGTTCTGCTGTGCGGCCATGTGATCGGCAGCAGGGAACTGACCATAGTTTTCATAGTAGTCCGACCAACCAGACAGAACAACAGAACCGCCTGCCTTATTGAAGTTCACAATGGCTTCAATTTCAGCATCCGTGTAGTTTGCGTAAGGATCACGCAGAGCGGTGCCGTCACGACGGGAAGGAACGGTCAAAATCATCATCTTGTACTTGGGATTGCTGCAAGCAGCAATCAGTTCCTCGCTGGTCTTGAGCTCCACAGTACGGACGGAGTAGCCAGCAGCCAGATTTCCGAAGTTGCCCATGGAATCCTTGTAGTTACCGGCAACGTACTCATTGTAGTGAGCAGCGTCGATGCCGACATAAACCAGAGTCTTGGCATCCAGAACATCCAGCTCCAAATCGGTGGCGAAGGTGTATTCCTCCCCATTCAGCTCCATAACCACCGTAACCGTGATCTTGGTGAGCTTTGCAGCAGTGGGGGTATACTTCCATTCAACAGCTGCGGTGCCGCTGGCAGGAACGGTGTAGCCAGTGGTATCCGTTGCGAGAACTTCGGAGCCATTGGTGGTGTAGGTCACAGACTTCACCTTGGCCTCGGAAGCTTCGCTGTTGAACAGGGTAGTCGTGATGGTCAGTTCTTCATCGGTAACCGGAGTAGCGGTGCTGGAAGCAGCGGAGGTAATGCCCAGCTTCAGGGTTTCGCCAACCCAAACAGGGGCTGTGACAGCCAGATCGCCGTCGGCTTCGGTGACACGAATGTAGTAGTAGCTGTAGGTGGGGTCCAGAGCCACGGTCAGTTCGCCGTTTGCCAGTTCCTCGGCATTGTCCCAGGTGTGGGCAACCTTGCCGGAGTTTACAATGACTTCCACCTTAGAGATGGTATCGGAGGAATCTGGGTCAAATACGGTAACATTGAGGTTGAGCTTTTCGGGGACTTCCTCAATGACGGAACCCAGCATCTGGCCATTCATAGTGTAGCCGATTTCCAGATTCTTGTCTTCGGTTGCGTAAACACGGTAGTTGCGGATGGCTTCATAGAGGCCGTCCTCTGTGAAGTTATCGGTGAGGATTACGTCACGGGCATCGTTGGCATTGCCCCACTTGCCCTTGTGGTTATCCTGGTTGTTGGTAGGTGCCACATGCCAGCCCTTGTCCAGAGCCAGAGTATACTGCTCATAGCTGGGGTAGTAGCCGCCGGCACCAATCTGGCCTTCGCCGTTGCCGACTTCCACCAGATACATCCGGGAGTCAATCACGGCATCCCAGTAGCTGAAGTCTGTGAAGTTGCCGAAGGTAGTACCGGGGTGGTTAAACTGGTTGATGGAGTTTACACCCTCGGGCTTACTCAACAAAGCATAGTATGCTTTCATGCCAGCGTCGTTGGTCTTATTGTTCAGAGTTGCGTTGTTTCTGGAAACGATACCAGGAGTAACAAAGGTATTGATATGACCGGGGCCGCCGGACCAAGTCATTTCAAAGCCACCCATTGCAATGATCTTGTTCTGCTTTTCGTTGAAGGCAGCAATATCACTCTTGTACTTAGACCAAGTCTTCTGACTATCCGCAGTCGCCAGGCTCATGTCATAAAGAGCACCCTCGGGGTTGGCAGCGTTCTTTGCATCGAAGTAGTTGGAGTGGTCGGTGAAGGCCACGAAATCAACGTTTGCACTTTCAGGCAGGTTTTCCACATAGCTCAGTGCATCGGACAGAGTACCGGAACCATCGGAGTACTCACCGGTGTGAGAATGGAGCTGGCCAAAGTACAGCTGATACTGGGTCTTACCCACGATAAAGGACCAGGTCTTGGTAGCGGTCTTACCGTCCGCACGAACCACTGTAACGGTAACTGTGGTGCGGCCCTGGGTCATATCCGCAGCAGGAGTGTAGGATACTACACCATCTGCAAAGGCAGCTTCTACCTTCTGGTCGTTGACGGTCATGGTAATCTCTGCGTTTTCGCCTACATTAAAGAGCTTTGCAGAAATGGTAGGCTTCATGTTCTCGCCGGTCTGAGAGCCAGCAGCGGGGGTAACCTCTGCAATCACAGGCTCATCCTTGACGACAACAGGAATGGACTGGGTAAAGGCAACGCCCTTGTTGTCCTCACCGGACAGCTCAATGACGAATTTGCCTGCATCCTTAAAGGAGGCAACCTGCTCCGCAGTCAGGGAAACCGTCAGAACCTCTTCCAGAGTATGGGTGAAATTACACTCCAGGTTCTTAATGCCAAAGACAGAATCCGGGGTCAGAACCAGTTCATAAGGAGTGCCAACAAAGGCATCGGGCACTTCATTGCAGACAAACTTAGGCTCATTGACCACGCCTGCGGTAATGTGCTCGTTGGTGCAGGGGAAGAACTGGAAGGTAAAAATGTCATAATCGGTGACCTTGTTCATGCTGTAGGTCTTGTAGGAGTCTGCATAGAACTCCAGGAACTGGCTGTACTTGCCGTTAAACTTAGCAGTACGGCTCTCCATGGTGTAACCGGCACCACGCTCCGCCAGAGTCCAGTCTGCATCTTCTGTAGCCTCCATGGAATAGAAGGCATTGTTGCCGGTGCCATTGGAGCACAGATAGCCGAAGGTCTCGTTGCGGAAACGGTAATACTCACCGTTGACTTCCACGTTGAAAATCAGACCACCATTTTCAGTTGTAGCCTTATTCTCGGCAACGGTGGCAGAAACATTATGGATGGCAGGGCTGTCTGCGTTGTCATTTTGCAGAGACAGGACGCCCTGTGCGCCCACGTTGTAAATTACAACCTGGTCGCCATTGGCAGGAAGGCCAGTGTCAGGCTCGGGCTCAGGCTCGGTTCCTTCCACCACCAGATAGAACTGCTGGGCAAAGAGAGGCTCGTTATTGCCGATATTGCCAAAGGAAGACCAGTTGTTCTTTTCGGCAAACCATTCTACATAGCTGCCACGAACGGTATTCTTGATATAGAAGCAGTCCGTGGTAGCAGCAGGAGAAATCTCCCAGTTCTGGTTTACTTCGTCCAGAGGCATGCTGGAGAACTTTTCGCCCATGGCCAGCTTCTTGCCATCGGCAGTAGAGAAAGTGTACGTACCATCCTTGTTTACACCAACGGTCCACACATCGGCATCGGTGTAGCCGGAGAGCTTACCATCGGTCAGAGTCACATCGGTACCGTTGTTGTAGTAGCCATTGTAGGTGGTGGACAGTGCCTTCATGTTGGCAGGGTTAAACACCACAACGGTATCCCCATCCATCAGCTCTGTGACAATGCCTTCCTCACGCACAGGAGGAATAACATAAAATGCCTGTGCAAAGAGAGGCTCGTTATTACCGATGCTGCCAAAGGAAGACCAGTTGTTCTTTTCGGCAAACCACTCCACATAGTTACCACGGACGGTGTTCTTGATGTAGTAGCAGCCGTCGGTAGCAGAAGAAGTCACTTCCCAGTTCTGGTTTACTTCATCCAGAGGCATACTGGAGAACTTTTCACCCATGGCCAGCTTCTTGCCGTCGGCAGTAGAGAAGGTATAGCTACCATCCTCGTTAACACCAACGGTCCAGATCTCGGCATCGGTGTAGCCGGAGAGCACACCCTGATCCAGGGTGACATCTACACCGGTGTTATAGAAGCCGTTGTAAGCAGAAGACAAAGCCTTCATGTTGGCAGGGTTGTAGATAACAACCTGATCACCAGCCTTAATGGGAGCCGCAACAGGAGGTACGACAGGCTCGGTGGGGTCAGTGGGTTTGGGTTCGGTAGGCTTGGGTTCGGTGGGCTTGCTGGGCTCTGTAGGAGTAGGAGGATTGGGGGCTTCACCATCCAGCTTAAACAGAGTGAAATCACAGGGATAGCCCTCAGGTTTCGCCGCAATTGTGGTATTCTTGTAGGCACGGAATTTGTTTGGGTTGTTGGTATCTCCAACATTACTTGCCAGGGTAACCTTGCCTTCCTGACCCACAAATTGGAAAGTGCCATTGGTGCAGGTCACACCCCAGTTGTACTCACCTGCTTTGATACCATTTGCACTTTCTGCTTTGGGTGCAATGGGAGCACCATTGCTGTCGGTAAGAACGGCACCGTTTTCATTTACGGTGATGTCCCATACCACAGCCGCAGCAGGGTCTGTTACTACGCCATCCGTGGCTGTAACGGTTTGGGCTGTAAGCCAACCACCATCCAGCGCACCGGGGGCATAGCCGGTATTGACAGTCATCACATACTTACCGGTGGTCAGTTGGTCGGCAGTTGTGATTTGGGTGTAGGTAGCGGAATCTGCGGCCAGCGCAATGGTAGGTACCATGGAAAATACCATAGCAATCACCAGCAGCCAGGACAGCAGTCTGCTCTTCTTTTGAGTGTTCATAATTTTTCCTCCTTTTTTGATTGAGTCTCAGCGAAGCTTGATACACTCGTACTATATAATTATAGCATATTTCGTTGGATTTTTCTACCATTTCAAGAAAATATGTAGTAATTCTACAGAAAAACTACCGATTTATACAAACAATAAATTCGTTATGCAAATCTGCTTGCGATTCAACGGGAATATGATATAATTTAGTATACTGGGGTTTGTATAGTTGTCGGTTTTCAGTATGTTAAGCCAGAATCATAGTGATGATTTGATGCACATAGTTGCTTGCGACACTTCTAAAATAGTTGTACCCAAACCAATGAAAGGCGAACTGCGCCCACACCCATTTGTGCTTTGGACAAGGTTTCTTCCCCGACCATACTATCTATCCTGTCTCTGTCTGACCATTGGCACGTTCTTGTTCTATGGCTGTGCCTCCGTGATGGACCGAGACTGTAAATTTATCTATAATAAGCTATCCCATGATACTAGCCTTGCAATTTACTAATCCTATTTCGTCCCAAAGGAGGGAACATTTATGGAAGCACAACTTGTATATTCCAAAACCACCGTATTAGATGACACCCAGGTGGACCGCTTTGGTCGGATGCGGCCCAGTGCGCTGTTGGAAGTGCTCCAAACCGTAGCCGTAGACCATGCCAAAGCGTTGGGAGTAGGGCGGGAAGCCCTGGACCCCAAAGGGTTGTTCTGGGCCGTCGTCCGGCAGACTCTGGAAATTCATCGGATGCCCCGTGTGGGAGAAACCATCATCACCGAAACCTGGCCCGGACCTCCCAGCCATACCGCCTTTCCCCGGTACATCACAGGAAGAACCAATGAAGGCGAAATGCTGTTTCGGGTTGTAGCCCTGTGGCTTTTCATGGACGTCAATAGCCGAGCTATGGTTCTGCCCGGTGCCTCTGGCATTGAAGTTCCTGGTATCACCAGAGGGGGCGAACTGATGAATCCGACCGGCATTGCTCCACGGCAATATCCCAATCTGGAACGCCGCCGTGTTCGTTATTCCGAGCTGGATTGCAATGGTCATCTGTCCAACACCAAATATCTAAACTGGATGGAAGACCTGTTGCCCAGTAGTTATCACGAAAACCACGTGCTTTCCCGTCTTCACATCTGCTACATCAATGAAGCTCTGGAAGGGCAGGAAATTGAGCTCAACTGGGCTTTGGAGGACAACCATCTCTGTGTGGAAGGTCGCCGGGAACAGGGTGCACACCGGGTATTTGCACTGCGGGCTGAATACAAGGAAGAGTAATCCAATCAAACGAAAACGACTGTCTTACCCAATGGCAAGGCAGTCGTTTTTTATTTCCAGTTTTGAAAATTCTAAATACCCTTTTGTATAGATACAGCCTGTTTTTCCGGACAAAACGGGAAGATAATGAGCCGCCTCTTGATCGAGGCAGCTCACAACTATATTACGTTTGACCATTTGTTTCGGCTAAAACGCCAAAAGCGAAGCAACTCCTGTGTTTTCCCGATTATTTCACAAGGAAGTACACAAGCACCAATGCGCCCAGTACGATACGGTATACACCGAAGGCAGCAAAGGAGTGCTTCTTGACATAGTTCATCAGAGAACGGATTGCCACCAGAGACACCAGGAATGCTACCACACAGCCTACCACCAGAATCATGGTCTCGTTTCCAGTCATGGCCTGGCCCTTTACCAGGAACTTTACCACCTTCAGGAGGCTGGCACCCACCATGGTGGGAATAGCCAGGAAGAAGGAGAATTCTGCGGCAGTACCACGGCTGAGGCCCAGAAGCATTGCGCCCAAAATGGTAGCACCAGAACGAGAAGTGCCGGGAATCATAGCCAGGCACTGAAACAGGCCAATCATTGCAGCGGTGCGGTAAGTAATATCATCAGTCTTTTTCACTCTGGGAGTATTGCGGCGTCCCCGCTCCAAGAAGATGAACAGAATACCGTAAAAAATCAGAGCGATTGCAACGGTAATGTAGTTGTACAGGTGCTCATCCAGCCAGTCGTCCAGGAGCAGGCCCAAAACGGCTGCCGGAAGAACTGCCACAATTACCTTGCCCCACAGGTTTACGGTGTTTCGTCTTTCCTGCACAGACTTCTTGAAAGAGAACGGATTGAGCTTGTGGAAAAACAGGACAATGACTGCCAAAATGGCACCCAGCTGAATCACCACATCAAACATCTCAGAAAAGGCATCGCTGGCCTCCAGAGGCAGAATCTCACGCAAGAGGATCAGGTGGCCTGTGGAGCTGATGGGAAGCCATTCACTGATTCCCTCCACAATGCCATAGAGAATGGTCTTGAGGATTTCAATTATCATGTCTTTTTTGTTCCTTTCTGCCGTAATTTATTGCGGCATGGGATGGATTTATTCGGTGGTTACGTCCTCCGGGTTGTTGAAAGACTCCCCATCGAAGGTAATCACTGTATAATACTTGTCGTTTTCCTGCCGAACGGCCTCGTCCACCAGTTTCTTTACCTCATCCTGTTTTTTCATCATGTCATAAGGCAGAATCATGTCAAAAATTAGATTGGTATGGTGAGGGCCCTGCACCATACGAAAATCATGGATGGAGAGCCGGGAATCAATAGGCCGAATACAATCTTCCACCAGTTTACGCATCCGGTTCAGTTCTTCGTTATCCGTCACCACAGGGTCATAGTGAATACTGAGGTGAACGTTATACTGCTCTAAGCAAGCTCGCTCCATGTCATCAATGAGGTCATGGCTTTTCATCGGGTCTTCCCGCATATCCATTTCCACATGAACGGTGGCAAACCGCTGACCGGGGCCGTAATCATGAATCATGAGGTCATGCAGGCCTAAAACTCTGGGGTCTTTCCGGAGAATCTCCAGTATTTTCCACCGAAGCTCCGGGTCCGGTGCCTGACCCAGCAGAGGATCTATGGTATCCTTGGCAATGCCAAAGCCGGACCAGATAATAAAGAGTGCAACCAAAACGCCTACATAGCCATCGATGTCCACACCCGTGTAGTGAGCCACCACAGCCGCCACAAGGACAGCTGCCGTTGAAATCACATCATTTCTGCTGTCCGCAGCCGTAGCCAGCAATGCCGCAGAGTCAATCCGCTTGCCCAGCTTGGTATTGAACAGAGACAGCCACAGCTTCACCAAAATCGAACCAATCAGAATCGCTGCTGTAATCCAGGAAAAAACAATAGGGGAGGGGTTAAACACCTTTTCCAGTGAGCTTTTTCCCAGCTCTACACCAATGACCAGAATCAAAGCCGACACAGCCAATCCAGACAGATATTCCACTCTGGCATGACCATAGGGGTGGTTTGCATCCGCAGGCATTTCTGCAATCCGAAAGCCAATCAGAGTCACCAGCGAACTGGAGGCATCCGAGAGGTTATTGACCGCATCTGCCGTAATGGATACGGAACCTGCCAAAGTGCCAACAATCATCTTGGCCGCAAAGAGCAGCGCATTACATAAAATTCCGACAATGCCGGAAAGCCTTCCATAGGAACTGCGAACCTTAGACGACTCCGTATTGTCTGCGTCTTTGACAAACAGACGAAGGAGCAACTGCGTCATAGGGCATTCCCCTTTCTACATTTAGATGATTTTCTTTTACCCGATTCCACTTATTTGGGGGGATGTACTTTTTTTCGAGAACACGCTGTGTTATAATCTACGTGTAATCAGGCAGAAAAATGCCGCCCAGTAAGGCACTGGCCCGGGCGTTTCCTACATTATATCACACAAGGGCCAGATGTCCAGTAAAATATAGTTCCCATTTCGCATTTGGTATGGGAATCCACCAAAGGAGGACCTCTTATGTATCACTTTCGTATCATCACCGACTCATCTTGCGACCTGTCTATTTCTCTGGTGCAAGAACTGAATCTGCAAGTAGTTCCACTCCAGGTCTGTCTGGAGGAAAAGGAATTTCAAAATTACCCCAGCGGTTCTCCCGAAAATTCCCTTGATTTTGGAGAGTTTTACGATGCCCTGCGCCATGGGAAAATGACCTCTACTACCGCCGCCAATCCGGAAGTCTGGCGGCACGCCATGGAACCCACCTTGTCCAACGGTCAGGATGTATTGGTACTTGCTTTTTCTTCCGGCCTCAGCTCCACCTATGCTGCCGCAGAACTGGCTGCAAAGGAACTTCGGGAGGAATATCCTGAGCGGAACATTCAGGTAGTGGACACCCTGTGCGCTTCTCTGGGCCAGGGTCTTTTGGTCTATCATGCCGCAAAGAAGCAGCAGGAGGGTCTGAGTCTGGACGAAACGGCCCAGTGGGTTCGGGACAACCGCCTGCATCTGTGCCACTGGTTTACCGTAGATGACCTCATGTTCCTGAAGCGGGGCGGCAGAGTCAGTGCTGCCACAGCAGTGGTTGGCACCATGCTCAACATTAAGCCCGTGCTCCACGTAGACGACGAAGGCCACCTCATCAAAGTAGCGACCGCCCGTGGACGGAAGGCTTCCATTGAAGCCCTGTTCAAGAGCATGAAGCAGACCGGACTGGATCTTGAAAATCAGGATATTTTCATCAGCCATGGCGATTGTCTGGATGATGCCAAGTATCTGGCAGATATGATTGAAAGTGCCTATCATCCCAAAAGCATCTACATCGACTATGTAGGCCCCGTCATCGGTTCTCACTCCGGCCCCGGCACGCTGGCCCTGTTCTTCCTGGGCAGCAAGCGATAACGAACATACACTTTCTAAAACGAAAACCTGTCACAGAACATTCTGCGACAGGTTTTCTTATTTGCATTCTTATAAAAAATCAGTCAACCTTGTAGAAGCAGCTCATAATGTTTGCAATTTCCTCTTCGCTCTGAGCGCAGAAGGTAACCGTCACACCATACTGTCCGGGGAGTTTGTAATCAAGCACCTGAACAAGATAAATTTCTACGCCCTGTGCAGTACCAACGGTCTTACACACGGTATGCTTCTCGCCTAGGAAATCCATCGCTGCCTTATCCATGCTCTGCACCTCGATTCCAGTGTTGGCATAGGATTCTATAATGATGTCTTTGTTTTTCAGAATAGTATCCACAATCTCTTCTTCGTTCATCTGCTCATAGGCTTTCTTCTCCAAGGCACTCATCTTGGTATACAGCACATTGACAGAGGCACCGGTATCAAGGGACTGGGCCTGCATATCCATGATCTGAGGGATGTTATTTGCCAGTTCCCCCAACTCTGTGCCGTTTAAGATCTCAGTGATTTCGTCCGGAACATTCTGAAGCTCTTCGGCAGAAGCAATCACCCAGTTGTCGTCCAGCTTACAGCCCAATCCTACATAGGTGTTTGTGTAGACCTTGCCTTCCACCTTGCCCAGACCTGCGGACTCAGCGTCGGTTTTTTCGGTTGTTGCGGGGTTAGTACCCTCGGATTCAGTGGTCGTGTTGGGCTTGGTTTCAGCACCCTTACCAGCATTTCCACAACCAGTCAATGCCAGGACTGCAACCAAAAGCAAAGATAACAGTACGCAATATGTTCTTTTCATCGTATCGATTCCTTTCGTTTCTTATGGAACAGCAGTCTTCCATTCCATTGACACTTTACCATATATTGGGCAAAAAAGCAATCACATTCATCCCATAAAACACAACAGGTGAGCAGTCAACCTCTTGCGGCAAACTGCTCACCTGTTTTCATTATGCCCAAGGCTTCCAGCCCTCCGATTCAATTTCTGCCAGGAGCTTTTTCTCCTGTTTGGTCTCAAAGGTCACCTTCTCGAACATATCCGGCCGTCGGGCTTTTGTGCGCCGCAAAGACTCCTTGGTTCTCCACCGGTCCACCTTGCCATGGTCGCCGGAAAGAAGAATGGGGGGAACTTCCAGTCCGTGCCAGTCTGCGGGACGGCTGTACTGCGGGTATTCCAAAAGTCCATTAAAATGGCTCTCATCCTGGAAGCACTCCGGGTCTGCCAAAACGCCGGGAACCATCCGGCATACCGCATCCGTCACCGCCATTGCTGCAATTTCACCACCTGTGAGAACGAAGTCGCCCAGAGAAATTTCTTCATCCACACATTCGTCAATGAACCGCTGGTCAATGCCCTCATAGTGACCACACACCAGAATCAGGTTGTCCATCTGGCTCAAACGGATGGCATCTGCCTGTCGGAAGGTATGACCGCAAGGGGAGAGGTAAATGGTGTGAACCGGGCCCATGGCCTCGTCACACAGATGCTCCCAACAGCGGTACAGTGGATCTGCCTGCATAATGGCTCCCCGTCCGCCGCCATAAGGATAGTCGTCTACCTGACACTGCTTACTTGCCGTGTAGTCCCGAATCTGGTGTGCCTCAATGCGGATAAAGCCCCGCTCCTGGGCTCTGCCCAGAATACTCTCCGAAAGCACATCGCCCAGAGAATCAGGAAAAAGGGTCATAATATCAATCCGCATCGGTCTGCATCCCTTCAATGAGCTTTACCCGGACGAAGCCTTCCTCCACATTGGTCTCCAGCAAAAACTCCGAGACCGCAGGAATCATATACTCCTTTTCTCCCTTGACTACATATACGTCATTCCCGGGCAGAGTCATAATTTCCTGAATCGTGCCGATTTCTTCTCCATCTGCCAGAACCTTCAGGCCAATGAGATCGGCAATGAAATAGGTGCCTTCCTCCAGCTCCACATCGTCCCGGTTCACCTTGACCACCGTTCCCCGGAGAGTCTGAGCCGCTTCCATGGTATCGATTCCCTTGAGCTTCACCAGCGTGCAAGTCTTCTGTACTCTGGCAGACTCCACTTCATATTCCTTGCCCTTCAGAAACACCCGGTCAAAGCAGGTGAGAAACTCCGGGCCGTCCGCCCAGGGCAAAACCTTAAATTCTCCACGGACACCGTGGGTGGAGACGATTTCGCCAGCCTCCAAATACTGCTGTTTCATAGTTTCCTCCTATTAGCTTCCCACATTTTCTCCGGGAAGCTCTGTGTTGGCCTGCTGGGTCTGGCCAAAATATACATCCATAATTGCCTTAGCCACATTGGCCAGATTACCGCCCTGTGCTCCTTTTTCCACATAGACCGCAATGGCGATCTGGGGATCCTCGTAGGGCGCATAGCACACAAAAGAAGCATGGTCCGAACCCGCTCCGCCGTGCTGTGCCGTGCCGGTTTTGGCTGCCACGGGAACCGGATAATCGCTGAGATAGCTGTATACCGTGCCTCGTGTAGAAGTCACCGCTTCTCGCATACCGTGCGAATAGGCATAGTAGGCATCGTCATTGATGGGACAAGTGCTGAGAATCTTTTTCTGGGTACTTTCGATCAGCTCCTGATAGTCCGAAGAAATAACCCGCCGCAGGAACGTTGCCCGATTCCGCTCTCCATGGTTGGCAAGGGTCGCCGTATAAACTGCCATCTGCATGGGAGTAAACCGGTTATCACCCTGTCCGATGGAAAGCTGCAAGGTATCGGCATCATACCATCCATTCAGATTGGGGTCGTCAGGATACAGCTTTTTTTTGGTCTCCGGATTGGCACGGTAGCCTCGCTTTTCAACCAGTTCCACGCCCGTGTCTTCTCCAAGGCCCAACGCCTTTGCCACTGCATCAATGGCTTCCATCCCTGTGCGGTTGCCCACCTCATAGAAATAGTAGTTACAGGAGGTCGCCAACGCCTCAATAATATTGATACGGCCATGAGTCTGTCTGCTTTTGGTCCAAATAAGACACTGGGGCTGATAGTCCTCGTACTTTTTATAAACGCCCAGGTCTTCAATAATTGTATCCGAAGCAACCGTACCTTCGTTGATACCGGCAATGGTAACAACCATTTTATACGTAGAACCGGGGGGATAGGGCAACTCCAACGCACGGTTAATAAGGGGGCCGTACTCTGCATCTTGCAGCTTCTCCCAATCCTGTGAGAAGGTTGCAAGGTTGTAAGTGGGGTAGCTGGCACAGGCCAAAACCTCTCCGGTCTTTACGTCCAAGGCCACCACTGCACCGCCTTCGGCGTCTTTGCCGCCTTCTTCGCTTCCTATTCCATTTTCCCGCAAATCCAAAATGACTTGCTCCAGAGCTTTTTCGGCTGCAATCTGCAAATTGATGTCAATGCTGGTTTCCACATTGTTTCCGGCTTTGGGAACCTTGCTGAAATACTCCGAAACCACATTGCCCTGTGCATCCGTTGTTGTATACTTTACACCATCGGTGCCGTGCAGCTGTTCTTCAAACGCTGCTTCAAAACCGCTCTTTCCGATTTTGGCATCCATGGAGTATCCCAGGTCTTTGTAGATTTCGTATTCGTCTCCGTCCAAATATCCCATGGTGCCCAAAATGTGGGCAGCATAGGTGGTTGCATATTCCCGAACGGTGGTAATCTCTACGTTGAGGCCAGGAATATTCAATTCCAGTACCGCAGACAAATCTTCCGCAGAGGCATCTTCAATCAATGCATAGGGGTCCAGACTGGTAATATCACTGCGAAGCTCCATTTCATAGCGTATACCAATGACCTTCCGAACCTCCAACTCTGTCCAGTCGTTGGGAATCCGGTAGGCCTCTCGAAGCTGCTTCATAAGCTGGGCCGCCGAGATGTCGGAGTCCAGTTCCCGGTAGCTGAGGAATTCTTTGAAATATTCCTGTCGGGTGGAGTTGAGGGCCTCGGTGGTATACTCATAGGGTTTTTCCAATGTCACAGGAAAATACTCTATATACGTAATTCCATTTTGCTCCATGAGATTCACCAGTCGGCGCAGGGACTCATTGGGGGATTCCGAGTTATAAAACACATAGTTATTGAATACCAAATTGTAACTGGCCCGATTGGTTACCAAAACATTTCCGTTTCGGTCCAGAATCTCTCCACGCGCCGCAGGGACCCGGTTCCAAGTGGTATAAGTGGTATAATTTGCTTTATTGGGGTCCGCATCCCGAATTTGCAGGCCATACATTCGGAAGGAAAACAGACCCAAAATCATAACAAAAAACAGCAGAACTGCCATTGCCCGCAATCGTGTTATTCGGTCCATGCTTCACCTCCGATTTTTCCCATGGCTTTCACCGCAGGATACAAAGCCGCACAAGCCAGCATTGCGCCAAGGGTGCCGCCCAGAGTTGCCAGCCAGTGTCCCCATGTAGTGAGGCCCAGGAAAATTCCCAGCAAAAACAGAAGTCCCTGATGAAGCAAAATTCCTATGCAGCTGCATAAAAACTCCGTCTGAAAACTTCTGCACAGATACCCCCGACGAAACGCCGACAGGGCAATGCCTCCCACCGTGAGAAGCAGAACCGACACAGGCCCCAGGGCCGCACCTGCCAATGACCGAAAAATGGAGGCAATCAAAACAAACAGCCCACCGGAATCCGGCCCCAAAAGAATGACCACCAGGAACAGATAGCCGGGCACCAAATCCGGGCATCCCCCCAGAATCCGAATCCGGCTGAAAATCACGTCCTGAAGTACCTGCAAAAGCAGGTACCCTGCGGCGAGAAGGCACCATTTGAGGAGCACCTGCCGCTGTCGCCGGGTAAGGAAGAGCCGGGCCAGGAAGGAATTTCCTTTGCCCTGCTCCAATTTGGATAAAAATCGCTTATTCAATGGGTTCCCTCCTTGGGAGACGATTACTCGTTGACATAGCTGGTGAGAATGAACACCTGTTCCATATTCTTAAAGTCCGCAGCGGGAGTCAACAGAGCATATTTGGCAACGCCGGTTTCATCAAAACCGGCCTCGGACACATAACCCAAAATCAAATCACGAGGATATAAGGTAGAGCCAGCCGTCACCACCTGGTCATTGTTCCGGATCACCGCATCTGTGGGCAGATAGTCCATGCGAAGCATCCCTTCTGCACCTGTGGTGTATGCACCCTGCACCATTCCGGCGTAACCGGAAGAGGCGATGTTGGCACTGATTTCCAGAGAAGAGTCCAAAACTGTGGTAACGGTAGCCCAGTTGCTGCCAACCGCAGTGACCACGCCCACCACCTCGCCTTGTGCCGTAATCACTACCATACCCTCCGCAATCCCAGAGTTGGTGCCTTTGGCAATGGCGAAGGAGCTGGTCCAGTCATTGGAATCCCAAGTGGTAATGTAGGCCGAAACCAACTGAAAATCCTCCCGCTCCTTCTTGAGGTCCACCAGCTCCCGAAGACGCTGATTTTCCCGCTGGAGGGTGTCCGCAGTACGGGCTTCGTTTTCCATGTCCGCAATCTGCTCTTCCAATCTCTGATTTTCTGCCACCAGAGATTCATATTTGAAGATGTAGCTGTAAACTTTTTCTGCACCGTGAGTCAGGCCGTTGATACCCGCCCGAAGGGGTGTCATAATTCCCTGCACCACTCGTTCCGGGAAGGAACCGCCTTCTCCCAGGGTTCCCAACAGGGCCATTGCCACAGCTACCACCACCGTGATGGCCAGAATCACTTTCACCTTGGTATTAAAGAATTTTTTCACGGCATTTACACTCCCAGAACCGGAACCCCCAGCTCCCGGAGACGTTGGGTGAGGGTACATACCGGCAGGCCCATGACATTATAATAGTCTCCTTCCAGCCGGGTCACAAAAACAGCGGCCTTTCCCTGAATGCCGTAAGCTCCGGCTTTGTCCAGAGGCTCTCCGGTGGCTACATAGGCATCGATTTCTCTGGGGTCTAACTCCCGGAAATGGATGGTGCTCACTTCGGTGTGGCTCAGGATGGTGTCGCCCTTTCTCAGGGTCAAGCCCGTCATAACCTGATGGTCCCGACCGGAAAGAAGCCGGAGCATTTGGACTGCTCCCTCCGGAGAGCCGGGCTTTCCCAAAAGCATACCGTCGCAGACCACAATGGTGTCTGCCGCAATCACCAGTTCGTCCGGTTCCGCAGGCACTGCCATTGCCTTGGCTCTGCTCACTCTTGCGACCTCTTCTTTGGGGTCTTTTGTCTTGTCCATTGTCTCGTCAATGTCCGCCACACGAACGGTAAAGTCCAGGCCCATCAGGGCCAGAAGCTCCTGCCGCCGGGGGGACTGAGATGCCAATACTAATTTCATGGAAATTCCTCCAACTCGCTTCGGGGTTATTCCACACCCCGCAGGTACAAGCCACGGGTGGCTCCGCCGGGATCAAAGGAGGCCTCCTGCTCCCAAGCCCGCAGAACCTGATCCACCTCTCGGGGATTTTCCGTGGTAAACATCAAACGCAGAGCCGACAAGCCCAGATTCCGCCAGTCACTCTGCCGATCCAACCAATAAAGCTTTTTGCCGTTAAGCACCACTGAGCGGCAAGTCGCTCCATCCTTTATGACCGGAAATTCTTCGCCCTTTCTATCCACCAGCTTTGTGAGACCTGCATTGCAGGCACAATGCCCGGTACGGTCAAAAATCAGACAATTTTCCGTAATCATAAGAGGCAGCCGACCATAGACAATGGCTTCGGTCGGAACCGCCTTGGAAATGTCTCGAATCTGGGGAAGGGTAGCCTCAAAGGAAACCGTTGCACTGGAAAAGCCCAGATTACGAAGGGTGTTCATAGCACGGCTGTTGTATATATTGAGTCCAAAATCGCCGCAGATGGCGAAGCCTTTGGACTTTGCCAGAGGAATCTGGCCCAGATTGCCCAACAGCACATGACGGATTCCCCGCTCAAAGACCTTGTCCATCGTGTTCGACACCTTATCCAGTTCGGTATCAGGGAGAATTCGGGGCAGCACCGCCGCAATGGGCACCCGGCAAGCCACCGATTCATAAAAGTCCCAATCCTTTTCCAGCAGGTGGATGGGGACATACAAAAGCTGCGGTCTCATAGCTAACAGCTTTGGGGTCACCTGCTCTGTAGCTGTGATCTGAATGTTGAGGCCTGGTGCCTCTTTCCGACCGGGGTAGATGACCGGCTTGGTAAACCTGCCAAGAACCGGTTCCTGTCTGCGGCCTCGCAGGGCAGTGAGCTGGTCCAAAACCTCCCGGCGCATGGCGTTAATCGCCGCAGCAGACAGACTAAGCCCCGGCTCCACCACCGCCCGAACCTGGGTGCAGACATAGGCCGTGCCACCGGTCTTACTGAGCCGAACATTCAAATCTTCTGCCGTAAGATCTCGCCTCTGGGCCGTCTCAGGGCGAGGGCCTGTGGTTTTACACACATGGCCTTGCGGGTCCTGAACCGCCAGCATTGAAGCATTGTGATTCACAATCATATAAAATTTCACAGGAACCAATGCGTTTTCCACCGATTCATAGGTGGCACGAGCCGCTGCAAGGCGTGCCTTATCTTCCTTTTCATCGGTGCGGATGCCAAACATACTGCGTCCAATGGCTCCCATGTAATAACCATCCGTAAAGCCCTGACGGTTAAAGGCCGCCAAAAGATCCTGCATCTGATTCCGGGTCACCCGTCCTTCATCCATCGCCCGCCGATACGTGCCCGTCACCGTTGCCACATACTCCGGCCGTTTCATCCGACCTTCCAGCTTAATCGAGGCCACCCCCATGGCCTCCAGCTCCTGAAGGTACTGGATCAGGCAATTATCCTTTAGACTGAGAGGGTATTTGTTTTCAAATCTGCTGTAGCCATAGGGCAGGCGGCAAGGCTGGGCGCACTGGCCCCGGTTGCCGGAACGGCGGCCGATGACACTGGACATATAGCACTGTCCGGAATAGCACATACACAGCGCACCGTGGACAAAAACCTCGATTTCCACAGGACTGTTCCGGCAGATTCGGGCAATCTCCTCCCGGGGAAGCTCCCGAGACAGAACCACCCGGCTTACCCCCAAAGCAGCAGCCTGCCGCACTCCCTCCAGAGAATGAATGGTCATCTGGGTGGAGCTGTGAATGGGGATGTGGGGGGCAATCTGGCGGCACAGGGCCAGAACGCCCAAATCCTGAACGATAAACGCATCTACCTCCGCCCGAGCAGCCGCCTTAATCAGCTCCGCCACCTGAGGGCTTTCCCGGTCTGAAACCAGAGTATTCACGGTAAGATGCACAGCAACCCCCCGGATATGGGCATACTGCACCGCCTCCCGGAGGGTATCAATTGTAAAATTTCTTGCGCCCTGGCGGGCATTAAACGGCCCAACTCCCAGATACACTGCATCTGCGCCATTCTGAACGGCGGCACGCAGCGCCTCCATGGAACCGGCCGGCGCCAATAATTCAAGCATTCGGATACCTCAATAGGAATCTGTAATCATTCGCCTGTCTTCCCGGGCAGGCGACTAAATCTCATCAAAATCGCCCCAGTACAAGGGGTGAAAAAACGGCATTCTGAATCGAACAACCGCATCCCGGATATTATAACACAGAAGCTTCTACAGTGCTAGTGAAAACCGGGAAAATCCCAAAAAAAAGGGAGGGATATTTCCGGCGTATCTTGTTTGTTTTCACGAATCCAGCCTTTTTAGCAGATTTGTCCCGTCAAGTAGACATAATTTCTGTGGAAACATCGGTGGAAACTGTTCACAACCATGAGTTATCCCCAGCTTCCACAGGTTTATCCACAAGCAAATGTGGAGAAATGCACTAGTTTTCCCCAGTTACCCACAGGGACAGTGGAAAACTTTCACCACTTTTCCACATCTGTGCATTTTATACGAGCCTTAAAAATCATATTCCGGCGAAAAAAGGGGGGTCTCACAGGAAAAAATCCCCTGCAAGGCCCCGTAAATCTGAAATTGCCCTGTGGATAACCAGTTTTCCCCAGGGATTGTGGAAATCTTACTTGCTTGTGCCAAAGAAAAACACAGCCAACATACCAGGTCCCACATGAGCACCGGTAAGAGGCTCGTGTGGAAGAACCGTCAATGCCTTCGGCTTGGCTGCCTTTTCCACCATCTGTGCAAAAGCCTGTGCATCCTCCAAGCAATCTGCATGGGAAATGAAAACCTCTTGGGTCTCCGGTGCAATTACCCGCTTCCCGTAAAGCTCCGCCAGAGCTTCCATCGCCTTCTTACGTCCACGAACTTTATGGAACACCGTAATATGACCAGTCTCATCGCCGTGAAGCAGAGGCTTTACCTGCAAAATAGTGCCAATGGCAGCCGAAAGGCCGGAAACTCGGCCGCCCCGCTTGAGGAACATCAAATCATCCACTGTAAACAGCTCACACAGGTGTTCCCGGTCCTGCTCTACCTTTGCGGCCGTTTCTTCCAGACTAAATCCTCCTTCCCGGTACTGTGCGCCCTTCAAAACCAGAAGTCCTGCACCAAGGCCCGCTCCCAAAGAATCCACAACCCTCACTGTACGTTCCGGGAACTCTTCCGCAAGAAGCCGTGCGGCCTGAATGGCTGAATTCACTGTGCCGCTGATACCGGAGGAAAGCGTGGTATAGAGAACATCCTGTCCTGCCTCCAGGGCAGGACGGAACGCATCCATTAAAGTACCGGTGGACAGAAGGGAGGTTTTCACCACGCCCTTGGCTCTCAGATAGTCATAAAAGGTTTTTCCATCAAAAGCCTCCACATCCTGGGGGCAGGTAATCAGTTTACCATCCATCTCATAAGAAAAAGGAATGGAAGTAATCTGGTATTTTTCCAGATAGCTCCGGGAAAGATTGCAGGTAGAGTCTGCAAAAATAGCAAAGGACATGAAAATTCCTCCTAGTATCTAGTATGTGATATTAGTATACATGATGTAAGGCTACGTGTAAAGACGTAATATATAAAATTTCTGTGAATGTGGGTTGCGACCGTCTCTGGTGCGTGGTATAATGTGCCTAAGAATGGAACCGGAGGAGAGATTGCAATGCCCTATGACAAAAAGCAAGTGGGTGATAAGCTGATTTACTGGCGGGAATTTATGCACAATTTCCATCTGCCCACCTGGCAGGAACTGCCGGATTTGGAGCTGTACATGGATCAGGTGGTATCCCTGGTCAGCCGATATGTAAATCTTCAGCCACATTCTGCCCCCAATGAGCAAATGCTAACACCCAGTGCTGTAAACAACTATGTGCGCTTGAAGCTAATCCCCCCTCCTGTAAAAAAGCGGTACCGCCGGGAGCATCTGGCCTATCTCATTGTGATTTGCTGTCTGAAAAGCTCCATGAGCCTGTCCAGTATTCAGCAGATGTTTCCTGTGGGGTTGGAGCAAGACGAAGTGCAGCAAATTTATACCAACTTTTTGGCCCAGTATCGCACCGCCTATTTAACCTGCGTCCAGCAATTGGAGCATTTGGCTCTTCCCGTTCTGGATGCAGAGGATACCACACCGGACTGCGTGGAATCTTTGGTCCTTACTACCGCAGTGGAGGCTACCTTGTACAAATTGGTAACAGACAAGCTTTTGGCCCTGCAGCTTCCCGACGAGGAAGATACGCACTAAGCCAAAAATCCCCTTTGTACTGGTTTTATGGGATTTGCCTTGCCTAGAATGGGTGAAAGCTTGATTTTTGGTGATTTTTTTGACGGAAATTCATGAAAAATTCGCAAAAAACCCTTGCAAATATCCCCCTCCGGTGGTATACTAATCGTAATCTAACGTAGGTTTACGAAAGAGAGGGGTTCGCCCCTCTCTTTCTTGCTGAGGAAGGTGTTTATTAACTATGAAGATTACAGAACAAGTTGCTTCCTTCGCCAAGCCCATCGTGGAAGGTCTCGGGCTTGAGCTGTGGGATGTGGAATATGTAAGAGAAGGTGCCGACTGGTTCCTTCGGATTTATATTGATAAAGACGGTGGTGTGGACATCACCGACTGCGAAGCCGTTTCCCGTGCCATGGACCCCATTCTGGACGAGAAAGACCCCATTCCGGACAGCTATCACTTTGAAGTCTGTTCCGCAGGTCTGGAACGAGTGCTGAAACGTCCGGAGGACTTTACCCGTTATATGGGAAGTCCCATCATGGTAAAGCTTTACAAGCCCCATAATGGCATGAAGGAATACCCCGGCGTTCTGGAGGGCTATGAGAACGGAAATGTAACCGTCTCCACCCCCAGCGGTTCCCATACATTTGAAAAATCGGAGATCGCCCTGGTGCGGCTCCGGGTAGAATTCTGACAGGAGGATACTGAGCATGGCCAGAGCAACCAAAAAGACCGAAGTCCAGCTTTGTCAGCCGGAAGTCATCTTCAGTGCATTGAAGGCACTGGAGCAAGAGCGGGGAATCCCCGTCAGCTATATGGTAGAGCGCATTAAGCAGGCTCTCACCAACGCTTACCGTAAGGACCGGGAGGATCACAAGGAAATTCCTGCCGAAAATGTCCTGATTGAACTTACCGAAACCAGAATGTCCATGGTTCAGCAGAAGCTGGTCGTGGAAGTGGTGGAAGATCCTGCCACCGAAATTTCTCTGGATGCCGCCCGCAATGTCAGCCGTGCCGCCCGTGTGGGTGAGATGCTGAACATTCCCGTCAATGTGGAGGCCTTTGGCCGCATTGCCGCCCAGACCGCAAAGCAGGTCATTATTCAGGGCATCCGGGAAGCTGAGCGTGGCGCAATGTACGAAAGCTACTCTTCCAAGGCGCAGGAGCTGCTTAACGGCATCGTCCTGCGTATTGATCCCACCAGTGGGGATATGTTTGTAAGAGTCGGCACCGGCAACGAGCAGTCCGATGCCATTCTCCGCTCCGGCGAGCAGATTCCCGGCGAGACTTACACCGAAGGTGAGCACATCCGTGTGTATGTGGTGGATGTCCACCGTGCCAACCGTGGCCCCCAGGTAGCCGTGTCCCGGACCCATCCCAACCTGGTTCGCCGCCTCTTCGAGCTGGAAGTGCCCGAAATTGCAGATGGTCTGGTAGAAATCCGGAACATCGCCAGAGAGCCCGGTTCCCGGACCAAGATTGCGGTCCGTGGTACGCAGGAGGGTGTGGATCCCGTAGGCGCATGTGTCGGCCCTCGTGGCGGACGTGTCAGTGCCGTAGTCAATGAGCTGCACGGCGAGAAGATGGACATTATTACCTGGTCCGAAGATCCCTGCCAGTATGTATCCGCTGCACTGAGTCCCGCTGATGTTCTGTCTGTGGAGCTGGTTGCAGACCAGAAGGCTTGCCGTGTCGTAGTGCCCGACGATCAGCTCAGTCTGGCCATCGGCAAGGAAGGCCAGAACGCTCGTCTGGCAGCCCGTCTGACCGGCTATAAAATCGACATCAAGCCCGCTTCTAAGGCTACCGAGGAAGCACAGGAGCAGGTCGAGACCGAAGTGCAGGAAGAAGAAGTGCAGGAAGAAGAAGTTCTGGAAGAAGAGGCTCTGGAAGCGCAAGCTACAGAACAGGACGAGATTTAATCCAACCAAAACCATCAATCGGGGGGTGGAGCCATGACACAGAAGAAAATTCCCATGCGTCAGTGCATGGGCTGTCGGGAGCGCAAGGCCAAACGGGAACTAATCCGAGTGGTTCGCTCACCGGAGGGGATTGTGAGCCTGGATTTTAAGGGAAAGGCTCCCGGACGAGGTGCTTACCTCTGTCCAAACCCCGAATGCCTGAAAAAGGCCATTCGCTCCAAAGCGTTGGAGCGCAACTTAGAGACTGCCATTCCCCAGGAGGTCCTGGATCGGCTGTCTCAGGAAATGGAGGCCAATCATGAAGCCGAACGCAATTAACTACCTGTCCCTGGCCCGTAAAGCCGGCCGTATTGAGGTGGGAGAAGAACCCACCGGTGCCGCAGCCAGAGCACAGCACGCAAGACTTGTGATCTTGGCCTCAGATGCTCCGGATAATACTTGCCGCCGCGCCCGGAATTTCATTGCCGGTACCTCCCAGCAGCTCATCACTGTTCCTTTTACAAAGGAGGAATTGGGTGCTGCACTGGGCAGAAGCGTGGTTTCCATGGCTACTATTACAGACCCATCTCTGGCTCTTGCCTTTGTTAAGGCACTGGACAACGAAAGTCTGTATGCCGAAGCCATCGAGGATTTATCCGGACGGGCCAAGCGGGTCCGTCAGCATCAGCTGGAGGAGAGAGCGCATCAGAAGAATCTCCGCCAGGGTCATAAAAAGAAGCATCCGTCTCCGGCTCCGGCTCCGGCGGCAGATGAAACACCCCGGCAGGCCAAGCCCACCACCGGAAAATCCTTCTCCCATGGAAAGCCCACGGGAAAAGGGAAGCCCTATTCTCATGGAAAACCTGTGAACAAGGGCAAGCCTTACGCAGAGGGAAAGCCGGAATCCGGTCGCAAGCCCGGTTTCCACGGCAAGCCCACAGGCAAATTTTCCGGCTCTGGCAAAGGCCCCCGGCAGGATTCCCGGCGATTTGAAGCGTCCGGGGCAAAGAAGGCAGGAACCGGAACCAGACCCGCTGGGCGAAAACCAAGCAAGAAGTCGTATGGAGGTGCGAAAGTATGAGTTTTATCAAGTATCGCGTCCGTGAAGTTGCCACGGACTTCGGTATGACCCCCAAGGAGGTCACCGAAGTCATGGGCAAGTATTTCGAGAAGCCCAAGAGTAACAGTCAGGTCCTGACTGACGAGCAACTGAACGTCATTTTCGACCACCTGACCCAGAATAATCAGATTGATTCCATTGAGCAGGTCTTTGCCAACGCAAAGAAGACCGAGCCCAAGGCTGCTGTTCATAAGGATGCCCCCAAGGCACAGCAGAACCGTCCCGCTCCCCAGAAGGCCGCAGACAACAAGCCCGCTGCTCCCCAGGCTGCTCAGCCCCAGGAGCGTCGCCGGGAGCGTCGAGTGGTAGACACTTCCGCTGTTCAGGTAAACTCCGAGCGTTTTGACGACCGTGTAGACACTTTGGTGTCCGAGCGTGTCCAGAACATCTCCGGCGGTAAGCAGAAGATCGGCGGCGGCAAGTCCAAGAACAACAAGAAGAGCAATAAGTTCCAGAGCAGCAAGGCCAAGAACGAAGAGCAGGAAAAGATGCGCCGTCTGCGTCTGGAAGTCATCAAAAAGACTCCTCTCACCGTGAAGATCCCCGACGAAATCACCGTCGGTGAGCTGGCAAGCATGATGAAAAAGACCGCAGCAGAGGTCATTAAGGCTCTGCTGAAAAACGGTGTGATTGCTACCATCAACCAGACCATCGATTATGATACCGCTGAGTTCATCGCCACCGAGCTGGGCTGCAAGGTGGAACATGAAGTCACCGTCACCATCGAAGAGCGTCTGATCGACGACCATGTGGATACCGCCGAAGAGCTTCAGCCCAGAAGCCCCGTCGTGGTTGTTATGGGTCACGTTGACCATGGTAAGACCAGCCTTCTGGACGCCATCCGGAAGACCAACGTGGTTTCCGGCGAGGCCGGCGGCATCACCCAGCACATCGGTGCTTATACCGTCCAGATCAATGGCAACCCCATTACCTTCCTGGATACTCCCGGCCACGCCGCCTTTACTTCCATGCGTGCCCGTGGTGCTATGTGTACCGATATTGCCATTCTGGTGGTTGCTGCCGATGACGGCATTATGCCCCAGACTGTAGAGGCCATTAACCACGCCAAGGCCGCTCAGATTCCCATTATCGTTGCCATCAACAAGATGGATAAGCCCGGTGCCAACCCCGACCGGATCAAGCAGCAGCTGACTGAGTATGATCTGGTTCCCGAGGAGTGGGGCGGCGAGACCATCATCTGCCCCATTTCTGCCAAGAAGGGCCAGGGCATTGATGAGCTGCTGGAAATGGTCATTCTGACTGCCGAGGTGCAGGAACTGAAGGCCAACCCCAACCGTTCTGCCAAGGGTACCGTTATCGAAGCCCGTCTGGATCGTACCCGTGGCCCCATCGCCACTCTGTTGGTGCAGAATGGTACTCTGAATCAGGGCGACATCATCATTGCCGGTACTTCCGTGGGCCGTGTCCGTGTTATGACCGATGACAAGGGCCGCTCCGTAAAGACCGCCGGTCCTTCCATCCCTGTGGAGATCACTGGTCTTGCAGAAGTACCCGCTCCCGGTGACGAGTTCAACGCCGTCAGCGACGAGCGTATGGCCCGTGAACTGGTAGAGCAGCGTCGTCAGGCCGAAAAGGATGCCGCCGCAAAGCTCAACAGCAAGGTCACTCTGGATAACCTGTTTACCAAGCTCCACGACGAGGAAATGAAGGAACTGAACCTCATCGTAAAGGCCGACGTCCAGGGCTCCGCCGAAGCTGTGAAGGCCAACCTCATGAAGCTGTCTAACGAAGAGGTTCGTGTTAAGGTCATCCACTCCGGTGTTGGTGCCATCAACGAATCCGATATTCTGTTGGCTTCTACTGCAAACGCCATTGTTATCGGCTTTAACGTCCGTCCCGATGCTGCCGCTCAGGCCAGTGCTGCCCGTGCAAAGGTAGATATGCGGATGTACCGTGTTATTTACGATGCTATCAACGAAATTGAAGCCGCCCTCAAGGGTATGCTGGCTCCCAAGTACGAGGAAGCCATCATTGGTCATGCCGAAGTGCGTCAGACCTACAAGGTTTCTGCTATTGGTACCATTGCCGGCTGCTACGTCAAAGACGGCAAGGTCACCAGAGATGCACGGGTGCGTGTATTGCGGGACAACATCGTTCTGCACGAGGGTGAGGTCGGCTCCTTGCAGCGTTTCAAGGATGCTGCTAAGGAAGTGGCTGCCGGTTACGAGTGCGGTATGTCCATTGATAAGTACAACGACATTAAAGAAGGCGACATCTTCGAGTGCTTTGTCATGCAGGAGATTAAGCGATAATCAAAGTTCATCGGCATATCCCCGCCGCACCGCACAAGCGGCGCGGTGGGGGTATGTTTTTTCACAAACACAATTTACTTTATCTGTATTATAATAAGGAGGATGTATATGGCATCCAATCGAATCGGTCGTATCAACGAGGAAATCCAGCGTGAACTCAGCGACCTGCTGCGGAATTTGAAGGACCCCAGAGTTCAGGCTACTATGATTTCCGTTACCCGGGTAGAAACCACCCCGGATCTGCGCTATGCAAAGATTTATGTAAGCTTTTTAGACAAAGCCAAGGCAAAGGAGGCCATCAAGGGTCTCAAATCCGCCGGCGGCTATCTGCGCCGGGAACTGAGTGCTGCTTTGCAGCTCCGTTACACCCCGGAACTTCAGTGGCAGGAGGATGACTCCATTACCCGTGGTGCCTATATGCTGGATCTGTTAAACTCCCTCAACATTAAAAAGGATGACGAAGATGAAGAATCTGACGACTAATCAGGCCGCAGAGCTTCTCAAGAGCAAAGATAACATTCTAATTCTCACCCATCGCCGCCCTGACGGAGACACCTCCGGCTGTGCTGCGGCCTTGTGCAGAGGTCTCCGCTCCTTGGGAAAAACTGCCTCCATTCTGGAAAATCCCCAGCTGATTGAAAAATACCGTCCTTATCACGAAGGCCTTACCGTATCCCAAGTTCCTCAGGGGGCATATCTTGTGAGTGTGGATGTGGCCAGTCAGGATATGCTCTGCCTTGGTGCTCAGCAGCTCTGTGTGGATTTGCTTGTGGACCATCATGGATCAAACCCCGGCTTTGCCTCTCAGGGTATCATCCGACCGGAGTCTGCCGCTTGCGGTGAGATCATTCTGGATCTTCTCCAGGCAATGGATGTGAAGCTGGACAAAGCTATGGCAGAGGCTGCCTATGTGGCAATCTCTACTGACACCGGCTGCTTCCGCTACTCCAACACCACCGCCAATACCCTTGCGGCCGCTGCCGTCTGTCTGGAGGCCGGGGCCGATGTCTACCCCATCAACAAAGCACTTTTTGAAACCGTCCGTCTCTCCCGTTTGAAGCTCAACGCCTATATGGCCCAGCATTTGGAAATGCTGGCAGAGGGGCGCATCGCCCTGTGTCCCATTCCTTTGGAAGTGGAGAAGGAAACCGGTGTTTTGGAAGATGACATGGAAGATGTGTCCAACTTTGCCCGCAATATCGAGGGAGTAGAGCTGGCGGTCACCTTCCGCACTGTGGAAAACGGAGACACCAAGCTTTCTATCCGTTCCTCGCCCATGTATGATGCCGCCGCTTTAGCGGTTGCCATGGGAGGCGGCGGTCATAAAGCCGCCGCAGGTGCCACCGTCCACGGCGATTATGCCACTGCCCGTCAGCGGACTCTGGAGCTTATGCATCAGCAGGGAATCCTGTAAGAGAAAGATTAACTATTAAAAGTCAATCCCTAAAATGAGTGGAGGGGGTATTC
>CAUWEI010000035.1:0-28761 GCA_963557675.1 uncultured Oscillospiraceae bacterium
CCGTGTATGTGGATGAAAATTATAAAGTGTTTATAAAAGCAGGCCATTCCAACTTCAATATTTCGGCCAGCAATGCCGAGGATTATCCCGAACTTCCCGATGTGGAAAACCGAAACGGTGTTTCCATGCCCCAGAAAAAGCTCCGGGAAATGATCGGAAGCACCATTTTTGCGGTTTCGGAAAATCAGAGCCGACCCATTCATACCGGCTGCCTGTTTGAAGTGGAAGGCGGAACCATTTCGGTAGTTGCCGTAGATGGATACCGTCTGGCCAGACAGACCTATCACCCCGAAAATCCCGAGGGAAGAACCATGCATTTCGTGGTTCCCGCCGCAGCACTGAAAGAAGTAGAAAAAATACTGGGAGAAGAGGGAAATGTGACATTTACCCTTGGTCCCAAGCACATTTTGTTTGAAATTGGCAATGCAACTTTGGTCTGCCGTCTGCTGGAAGGTGACTTTTTGGACTGGCGGCGGGTCGTTCCCACCGATTGCCCCATTAAATTGGTGGCAAATGTGTCGGATTTGGCTGCTACCATCGACCGTGTTGGTCTGATTGTAACGGAAAAAGTAAAAAGTCCGGTTCGCTGTGTTTTTGGCGATAATATGGCTTCGTTCCGTACCACCACTACCATCGGTGCGGCAGAAGATCAGTGCGCCATGGCCGGAAACGGTCAGGAATTGGAAATTGGCTTTAACTGTCGGTATCTGGCAGATGCCCTTCGGGCGGTTCCCAGTGAAGAAGTTTGTCTGGAACTGAAAAATGGCCTAAGTCCCATTGTTTTCACCCCGGTTCGGGAGGAAGATGACTTTGCATATATGGTTCTGCCGGTCCGACTGCGGAGCAATTAAGGAGGAATTTTAGCAATGAATAAGAAAATTCCCATCAATACCGAGTTTATTCGGCTGGAAGCTCTGTTAAAATTGGCCGATGTGGTCTCTTCCGGCGGAATTGCCAAGGCCATTATTCAGGAAGGCGAAGTTTTGGTCAATGGAGAGGTCTGCACCATGCGTGGAAAAAAACTGCGTCCCGGTGATACAGCCACATGGAATGGCAACACCTTTGAGGTGATCGAAAATGAGGCTTGATTGCCTCAGTTTACGAGGCTTTCGCAATTATGAACAAGCAAAACTGGAGTTTTCCCCAGGGGTCAATTTGATCCTGGGGGAAAACGCCCAGGGAAAAACCAACCTTCTGGAAGCAATCTATTATTTATCCACAGGGCACGGTTTTCGTACCAGAAAAGAGGCGGAATTGATCCGTTTTGGGGCAGATTTTGCAGATTTTAGCTGCACCGTTACGGGACAGCAGCGGCAGCAGACACTGCGGGCGGTGCTGTTTTCCGGCAGAAAGCCCCGGCAGCTGTTTTTGAACGGCGTAAAGCGAAAAACCCAGGCCGAACTGATGGGTGTTTTGACAACTGTTCTGTTTTGCCCGGAAGATTTGCTGGTATTGAAGGCTGGAGCCAGTGCCCGCCGCCGATTGATGGATCAGGGATTGTGCCAGTTACGGCCCAGATATGAGGCAGCATTACAGGAATATAACCGAATTTTGGAACAAAAGAGCCGAATTCTGCGTTCTCGGTATGAAAATCCTTCCCTGTTGCAGATTTTGCCGGAATATTCCCAGAGATTGTGCCAGGTTGGTGCGATTCTCATTTCCTATCGGGCCAGATACCTCCAGAGTCTGGGCCAGGAAGCGACCAAATTTCATCGGGAATTTTCCGGTGGACGGGAAACATTAGAAATCCCATATCGGACGGTTTCCACTATTTCAGACCCATTTGCCCCAGTTTCTCAGTTAGAAGAGGCACTTTTTGCACATTTGCAGTCCCATTATCAGGGGGAACTGGAATCGGCCCAATGCTTGACGGGCCCTCATAAAGATGATTTTGATGCCACTTTGGAGGGACTCAGTCTCAAGAGCTATGGTTCTCAGGGCCAAACTCGGACTGCTGCGATCAGCTTAAAGCTGGCCCAGCGAGAATTATTTCGCCGGGATACGGGAGAAGAACCGGTTCTACTGCTGGATGATGTTCTGTCCGAGCTGGACCCGGGCCGTCAGGACTTTGTCCTGAATCAGATCCAGTCGGGACAGGTCTTCATCACCTGTTGCGAGCCCGGACGATTGACCAAAATCGGAACCTCCTTTCACATTGAGAAAGGAAGCATTTTAGAGTAGAATTGACAAATAAGGATTATGTAAACCAAAAAATAATCTTTTGTTTTATGTAAACCACCTAAACACTAGGAGGACAGTTCATGTCTGACGAATTGCATGTCACCAAAGTAGAAACCGCATACGATGCGGCCCAAATTCAGGTGTTGGAGGGCTTGGAAGCAGTCCGGAAGCGTCCGGGCATGTATATTGGCTCTACCTCCAGCTCCGGCCTGCACCATCTGGTCTATGAGATCGTGGACAATGCCATTGACGAGGCATTGGCAGGCTATTGTAAACACATCACCGTCACCATCAATCCCGGTGAGTCCATTACCGTCACCGATGACGGCCGTGGTATCCCCGTAGACATCCAGCCCCAGACGGGACGGCCCGCTCTGGAGGTCGTGTATACCGTGCTTCATGCCGGCGGCAAGTTCGGCGGCGGCGGCTACAAGGTTTCCGGCGGTCTGCACGGCGTTGGTGCTTCGGTTGTCAACGCTTTGTCCCAGTGGGTCCGGGTACGGGTCCACAAAAATGGCCAAATTTATGAAATGAAGTTTGCCCGTGGTACCATTACGCAGGAAATGACCATTGTAGGCACCACGGACCACACCGGAACGGAAGTAACCTTCCAGCCGGACCCCGAAATTTTCGATACAGTAGTGTATGACTACGAGACCCTCCACACCAGAATGCGGGAAGAGGCGTTCCTGAATGCCGGACTTTCCATTTCCATCAAGGACGCCAGAGTGGAGGATGGAAAACAGGAGACCATGTGCTACGAAGGCGGTATCCGGGAGTTTGCCACCTGGTGCAACCGGAACAAAAACCCCATTCACAGCGATGTGGTCTATATGAGCGGCAAAAAGGGCGATGCCTCCGCAGAGGTAGCCATTCAGTACAACGATGGATTTTCTGAGTTTATCCTGTCTTTTGCCAATGATGTCCATACCCCGGAAGGTGGTATGCACGAAACCGGCTTTAAGGCAGCACTGACCAGAGCCATCAACGCCTATGGAATCAAGACCGGAGCCATCAAGGGAGATGACCGGGTTCAGGGTGAGGACTGCCGAGAAGGTATTACGGCAATTATTTCTGTAAAGCTCACCGATGCACAGTTTGAAGGCCAGACCAAGGCAAAGCTGGGCAATGCCTATATCAGAACCCTGGTAGATTCCATTGTTTCGGAGCAGTTGGCCACCTATCTGGAGGAGCATCCCCAGACAGCCAAGGCTATTTTGGACAAGGCCATGACTGCAAACCGGGCCAGAGCCGCAGCCCAGAAGGCCAGAGACTCCATTCGGCGGAAAACAGCCCTGGGCGGCGCAGCCATGCCCGATAAGCTCCGGGACTGCAACGAATCCGATCCTACCCTCACCGAGTTATACATCGTCGAGGGTGACTCCGCAGGCGGCTCTGCTACTCAGGGCCGTGACTCCCGGTTCCAGGCCATTTTGCCTCTGTGGGGTAAAATGCTGAACGTAGAAAAGGCAAGAGAGGACAAGGTCATTGGAAATGACAAGCTTCAGCCTGTGATTACTGCTCTGGGTGCTGGAATTGGTGCAGAGTTTGACATCAATAAGCTTCGGTATCACAAAGTGGTCATTATGGCCGATGCCGATGTGGACGGCTCTCATATCCGTACCCTGCTTTTGACCTTCTTCTTCCGCTTCATGCGGCCTCTCATTGACCATGGTTACGTCTATGCTGCTATGCCGCCTCTTTACAAGCTGGTTCGTGGCAAGACCACCCGGTATGCTTTTTCGGATGCGGAGCGGGATCAGCTCTCTGCCGAAATGCGGGGTGACAATCCCAACGCCAAGGTGGACATTTCCCGGAACAAGGGCCTTGGTGAGATGGACCCCCACGAACTGTGGGAGACCACCATGGACCCCGAACGCCGTACGCTAAAGCGGATCACCTTGGACGATGCAGTCCGGGCGGATGAAATTTTCACCCTTCTCATGGGCGAAAAAGTAGAGCCCAGAAAAGAATTTATCGAGGCAAATGCCGAGTTTGTGGCAAATCTGGACTACTAAGAGACGTTAAAAGCGGAGAACAAAAAACAGTTTTATGTGATATTTTACCGGCGAATCCAGCCGAAAGAATAGGGATTGCGTGAGATAAAATCGTAAGAACCCTGCGAATCGTTGTCTGGCGAGTGGGGCTTGCCCCGCTCCACAGATCAAAGAGGAGGCATTTACTTGGCACAACATAAAAAAGACTATAAGCCCGAGGACATCATGTTCCCCGAGCAGGCCATTGTGAACTCTGAGCTTGTAGGTGAAATGAAAACCAGTTACATGGAATATGCCATGTCCGTTATCGTAGGACGAGCACTGCCCGATGTGCGAGACGGTCTGAAGCCGGTTCACCGCCGGATTCTGTATGCCATGTACGAGGATAATCTGACTTCTGACCGACCCTTCCGGAAGTCCGCCACCTGTGTCGGTGACGTTTTGGGTCGGTATCACCCCCATGGTGACGCTTCTGTTTACGATGCCATGGTTCGTCTGGCTCAGGACTTTTCCATGCGGTACATGCTGGTGGACGGTCACGGCAACTTTGGTTCCGTAGACGGTGACCCCCCAGCAGCTTACCGTTATACGGAAGCCAGACTTTCCAAAATCTCCAACGAGATGCTCCGTGACATTGACAAGGACACCGTGGATTGGGACCCCAACTTCGACGAGACCCGGAAAGAACCCAGAGTTCTTCCCAGCCGCTTCCCTAACCTGCTGGTGAACGGCTCTTCCGGTATTGCCGTTGGTATGGCAACCAACATTCCTCCCCACAACCTGACGGAGGTCATTAACGCCTGTATCTGCATTCTGGACGACCCGGAGTGTACCCTGTATGACCTCATGGAGCATATTACAGGTCCTGACTTCCCTACCAAGGCTATGATTATGGGCAGAGCCGGCATCCGTGCAGCCTATGCTACCGGTAAGGGCCGTCTGACCCTTCGGGCCAGAACCCATTTTGAGGAGTTTAACCAGAATCGAACCAGAATCATCGTGACGGAAATCCCCTATCAGGTCAATAAGCGGATGCTCATTAAGAGCATGGCAGACCAGGTCAATGAAAAGCGGCTGGAGGGCATTTCTGATATTCGGGACGAGTCCGACCGGACCGGTATGCGGATTGTCATTGAGCTGAAGCGGGATGCCAATGCCCAGGTAGTTCTGAATCGTCTGTTTGCCCAGACGCAACTCCAGACCACCTTTGCCATCAACATGCTGGCTCTGGTGAAGAACCAGTCTCAGCCTAAGGTTTTGTCTCTGCGTGAGATTCTGGACGAGTACCTGTCCTTCCAGGAAGAAATCATCATCCGCCGGACCCGGTTTGACCTGCGTAAGGCACAGGAGCGGGCCCATTTGTTGGAAGGTCTGCTCATTGCCCAGGATAACATTGACGAAGTGATTCGCATTATCCGCAGCTCTTACGACGATGCAAGAGAAAAGCTGATGGAGCGGTTTGGTCTGTCTGAGGTTCAGGCACAGGCCATTTTGGATATGCAGCTGAAGCGTCTCCAGGGTCTGGATCGGGAGAAGTTGCAGGCAGAATATAACGAGCTGGAAGAGCGGATTGCTTACTATCAGCGAGTTCTCCAGGACATGGACCTGGTAAAATCCATTCTGAAAGAGGAATTGATTGCCATTCGGGACAAGTATGGCGATGAGAGAAAGACCGAAATTCAGGATGTAGAGAACGAAATTGACGTGGAAGACCTCATCGAGGAAGAGGACTGCTGCTATACCCTGTCCAGTCAGGGCTATATTAAGCGGATGCCCGTGGATACCTACCGCAGCCAGAGACGAGGCGGCCGTGGCGTCAACGGACAGAACCTCAAGGAAGAGGACTATGTCAAGAGCATTTTCGTGGCTTCTACCCACGACTATCTGCTGTTCTTTACCAACACCGGACGGGTCCACAAGAAAAAGGGCTATTTGATTCCCGAGGCATCCCGTACCGCAAGAGGCACTGCCATTGTGAACGTGTTGCCCTTGGAGCCTGGTGAAAAGGTTACGGCTATGCTTCTGACACGGGAATTCCCGGAGGAAGAATATCTGGTCATGGTCACCAGAAACGGTACCGTAAAGCGTCTGTCCATGAATGTCATCGATACCAACCGGAAAGCGGGTATTCGTGCGCTCAGTCTGGAAGAGGGAGATCACCTGATTTCCGTCATGCGGACCACAGGCGAGGACCGGATTGTGCTGGCTACCGCACAGGGCATGGCCATTTGCTTCAGCGAAACCGATGTACGACCCATGGGCAGAGAGGCTGCCGGCGTAAAGGGCATTACCCTAGCTAAGGGCGACTATGTAGTTGGTGCGGAGCGTGCCGAGGACGGTAAATGCCTGCTGACAGTGACAGAAAACGGCTATGGTAAGCGTACCGAGTTGGAGGACTACCTCCGCCGTGCCGAGGATGGCACCCGTCAGCCTCAGAGCCGTGGCGGTAAGGGCCTCAAGAACTACAACATTACCTCCAAGACCGGCTTGGTTACAGGCTGCCGGGTAGTTGGCGAGGAAGATGACGTTATGCTCATTGAGTCTGGCGGTGTCATCATCCGTATGCCTGCATCCGACATCAACGTTTACAAGCGGGATACCCAGGGCGTTATTCTCATGCGGGTAGAGGGCGAAAGCCAGGTTATCGGCGTAGAGCGTATCGATCCCCAGGATCAGGAAGAGAACAAAGAAACCGAAACGGAATAAATTTACAAGGCCATCTCAAGGAAACTTGAGATGGCCTCTTTTAAGCAAAATCAGGAATAAAGGGCTTCTGCCTCCGAAAAAGTCCCGTTATTCGAGGGCAAAAAGGAATTCTAATACTTCTCCCTTGTATTCCCTTGTGCAATTTGTTATAATTAAAAACTACTGTTATGTTGAGAAAGAAGGAATTCCCTTGGCCTATTTTGCCGGAGAATATGATATTGCTGTAATTGGCGCAGGCCATGCCGGAATCGAGGCAGCTTTGGCAGCTGCACGTTTGGGCTGCCATACGGTTGTATTTACCATCAACCTGGACGCCATCGGAAATATGCCCTGTAACCCTGCCATTGGCGGCACGGGCAAGGGTCACCTGGTTCGAGAGCTGGACGCTCTGGGCGGAGAGATGGGAAAGGCCGCAGATGCCTGCTGTATTCAGTACCGTATGCTGAATCGAGGCAAAGGCCCTGCCGTTCATTCCCTGCGTGCCCAGGCAGACCGAAGAAAATATCAGGAATACATGAAGCACTGTCTGGAACAACAGGAAAATCTGGACGTAGTGCAGTCAATGGTGACCGAAATTACCACAGAAAATGGAGAAGTCACTGGACTTGTGACCCAGTTTGGGGCCGAATATCGGGCGAAAGCTGTAATTTTGGCAACTGGTACGTATTTGGAATCTACCATTATCACAGGAAGCTGTGTCATTTCCTCCGGTCCGGACGGAATGCACAGTGCTACAGGTCTTACGGAAAATCTTCGTTCTCTGGGCCTTCCCATGCGGAGATTCAAGACCGGAACACCCCCCAGAGTGAACCGCCGCAGCATTGATTTTTCCCAGATGGAGCTGCAGCCGGGAGACGACAAGCCGGAGCCATTCTCGTTTTCCACGAAAGAGCCGGTCAATAATCAGGCAGTTTGTTACCTCACCTACACAAACCAGAATACCCATCAGGTGATTCTGGATAATTTAGAGCAAAGCCCACTTTATGACGGCACGATTCAGGGCATTGGCCCCCGATACTGTCCCAGCATCGAAACCAAGCTGGTACGCTTTCCCGATAAAGAGCGACACCAGATTTTTGTGGAGCCTACGGGTCAGAATACCGAAGAACTGTACTTACAGGGCTTTTCTTCCAGTCTTCCTTTGGAGGTACAGGAGAAAATGCTCCGGACGGTTCTCGGAATGGAGCACGTCCAGATTATGCGCCCGGCCTATGCCATCGAATACGACTGCATTGACCCTCTGGCACTGCTGCCCACTCTGGAATGTAAGGCCGTCAAGGGCCTGTATGGAGCGGGCCAGTTTAACGGCACTTCCGGTTACGAAGAGGCAGCCGTTCAGGGGTTAGTGGCAGGCATCAACGCCGCACTGAAGATTCAGGGGAAAGAACCCATGATTTTGACTCGGGATATGTGCTATATTGGAACACTTATCGACGATTTAGTGACCAAGGGAACCAATGAGCCTTACCGGATCATGACCAGTCGGTCCGAATATCGTCTTTTGCATCGGCAAGACAATGCAGACCAGCGACTGACCCCTACGGGAGCCAAAATTGGTCTGGTTTCCCAAGAGAGATTGGCACAGGTAGAAGAAAAGTACGAAGCCGTTCGCCGGGAACTGCGCCGTTTGGAGTCCACGGGTGTGGCAGAGTCGGAGGCCCTCAATGAAGTGCTGAAAAAGGCGGAAACGGCTCCGGTCAAAGGCTCTGCCAGACTGGCAGACCTCATCCGCCGTCCGCAGATTCACTACAGTGACATTGCGCCCTTTGACCCCAATAGACCCCAGCTCTCCCCTGCTATTACCGAGCAGGTGGAAATTCAGCTAAAATATGCAGGGTATTTGGCAAGACAGCAAAAACAGGTGGAGGAGTTTAAGCGGGAGGAATCCCGGAAGCTTCCCATGGACCTGGACTATAACACCATTGGAGGCCTCCGTTTAGAGGCCAGACAGAAGCTCTCGGAAATTCGGCCTGCGTCCATTGGACAGGCAGGAAGAATCTCCGGTGTGAGCCCCGCAGACATCGCCGTTCTGCTGATTTACTTAGAGCAGAACCCCTAAAAGAGGAGAGAAGGATGGGACGCAAGCAAGAACAGATTCGTGGCTGCCTTCTTGGCAGTGCAGCGGGAGATGCCCTGGGTTATTGTGTGGATTCCCTCCGTTTGGATGAGATTCATACACGTTATGGTCCCGATGGGATTCGGGGCTATGATACCCTGAACGGCATTGCTCCCATTTCCAGCCATACCCAGCTTGGAATGTTTACAGCCAATGGCCTGCTTTTTGGTGCGACCAGAGGGGCACTGCGTGGGAATATGGCACCATATGTCAATTATCTTTTGGTTTTCTACCGGGATTGGGTTCGGACCCAACGAGTGAGAACCGATATTCATACCAAGCCCTATGCTTGGCTGTGTCAGGTGGAGGAGTTGTATGCCAGACGCTGCTCTGACCCCGGCGTGACCTTTGCGCTGATGCATAATCCACCGGGTACGATGGATGAGCCGGTGAATCGTTCGCAAGGTTCTGCGGGACTGACCAGATGTATTCCCATTGGGTTATTTCTCAGTCCCAAGGAAATGCGTAGAGAAGAAATCTGTCTGTTAGGAGCAGAAAGTGCTGCTTTGACCCAAGGAGACCCACTGGGATTTCTCCCTGCGGCGGTACTGACGGGCCTTCTCAACCGAATTGTCTATGACCGGGCAGACAGCTTCCGCAATCATTTGCTCATGACTTTATCTGCGGCTCAGCGGCAGTTTGGAAAAAAATACCCAAGCTTTGTTCAACTGCGTGACCGCATCGCCCAGGCAGCAGATTTGGCCAACGATCCCAGAACCAGTCAGGAAGTCATGGAGCTGCTGCGGCCCAGAGATGCAGCAGGAATTCTGGCAAGTGCCTGCTATATCTGCCTGCGGCATCCCGGAGATTATGACAGAGGCATTGTGGCGGCAGTAAACCACAGCGGAGAAAGTGCGGCCGTAGGTGCTGTGGTAGGTGCTCTTTTGGGCGCTCAGGTCGGGATGGATGGAATTCCGGAATTTTACCTGGAGCCTCTGGAGCTGCGGGACATTATGGAAGAGCTGGCGGTAGATCTGTTCCAGGGCTGCCCCTTTACGCAGGGTTCCGAGCTGTACGACGACGTATGGTATCAGAAATATGTGCAGGGCACATATGAGAAAGGTGCTTACGAAGAGCTATAAAAGAGAGAAAGAAGGAGCGTTATGGAAACAAAAGTGAAAAAACGGAAGAAGCCCGGTTGGATCGACGAATTCAAGGCCTTTGCTATCAAGGGAAATGCCTTGTCTATGGCGGTTGGTGTCATTATTGGCGGCGGCTTCTCCGGCATCACCAAATCTCTGACCGATGATGTGATTATGCCAATTGTTTCTATGTTCTTGGGCGGCATCAATTTTTCCGAATGGAAACTCACGCTTCCCAGATGGTTTGGAGCTCCTAAGGTGGACGAGGCCGGAAATGTCATTGCCAATACTCTGAATTTTGGAAATTTCCTGTCTGCGGTAATCAATTTCCTGATTCTGGCTCTGGTTGTATTCTGGTTGGTTAAGATTCTGAATAAGATTATGACATTGGGCAAAAAGAAGGAAGAGGAAATCCCTCCGGCTCCCCCAGAACCTTCCAACGAGGAAAAGCTTCTGACGGAAATCCGGGATCTTTTGAAGAACCGATAATGGAAAATAAAACAGGGCCTGCTCCACCATTCGGTGAAGCAGGCCCTATTTGACAGGAACGATTATTGAAATTTCCAATCGCACTTTGTGCAGTGTGTTTTCAGGCCCTTAGGCAGCATAGCACCGCACTTAGGGCAACGCCAGAATTTATCCCGCATGACCACAATAATGGCAACCAGAGCGAGACCGGCTCCCAGAAAGCCCATTTTGAGAATGTGACTTTGCATAAACACACTGGCCATCACAAACACAAAGCAGAGAATGTAAAGAACGCTGATAATACGGCGGCAAATTTTCAAATCCATAAGAGGTTCCTCATTTCATGAGTTTATCAATAGCATGACACAGGTCATCAATGGCCTGCTTGTCCCCTGCAACAACAGCATCTACAATGCAGTGCTGCATATGATCCCGAAGAATCACCTTGCTGGTATTGTCCAGGGCAGCTCGAACGGCGGCAAGCTGCATAAGCACTTCGGAGCAGTCGTACCCCTCTTCTACCATGCGCTTGACTTTTCCCAGATGCCCAATGGCACGAGCCAGGCGATTCACCACCGCCTTTTGATTCTCATGGACGTGACCATGGGGATGATTGGGGTCGTGGCAGTGGTCGTGAGGATGGTCGTGGGGATGAGAATGTTCTTCCGGCATGTGGTTATCCCTCCTTTTGTAGCAACTCTCGCTATTATATCAGGAAAATAACATAGGTGCAAGGGAGGGGGGAGGATATTTTTTCGGGGAAAAGAAAGAATTTGGGGAATAAATTTGGAAATATTTCCGCAGAAACCCTTGTACCGGCTTCAAATTAGTAGTATAATGAAACTGAGAGAGCGGGGCGCATGACGTCCCGGTACATGAAATATGGAGGAATTTGACATGTTCAATGCTATGATTGAAACACTGAAAGCCAATCCCCGCAAGATTGTCTTCACTGAGGGCCCCGATGCCCGTATTCTGGAAGCTACCGACCGTCTGGTAAAGGGCGGTTTCCTGACCCCCATTCTGGTGGGTAATGTAGACGAAGTAAAGGCTGCTGCCGCTGCCGGCAACTTCAACATCGATGGCGTGGAAATCCTGGACCCCGCTACCTACGACAAGATGGATGAGATGGTTGAGAAGATGGTGGAGCTGCGTAAGGGCAAGATGTCCGCTGAGGACTGCCGTGCTGCTCTGTCCAAGGGCAACTACTTCGGCACCATGCTGGTAAAGATGGGTTATGCTGACGCTCTGCTGGGCGGCGCTACCTACTCCACTGCCGATACCGTTCGTCCCGCTCTGCAGCTGGTAAAGACCAAGAAGGGTGCTCATCTGGTGTCCTCCTGCTTCATCCTGGTTCGTGGCGAAGAGAAGCTGGCTATGGGCGACTGCGCCATCAACATCGACTATCAGGATACTGTGGACAAGGAAGGCAATGTGGTGGTTTCTGCTGCTCAGAAGCTGGCAGAGGTTGCCGTTGAGACTGCCAACACCGCCAAGGTCTTCGGCATGGATCCCAAGGTTGCTGTTCTGAGCTTCTCCACTAAGGGCTCCGGCAAGGGCGGCACGGTTCAGTTGAGCCACGACGCTACCATCGAGGCCCAGAAGCTGGCTCCTGAGCTGGCTATCGACGGCGAGCTGCAGTTTGACGCTGCTGTTTCCCCTGTTGTTGCTGCTACCAAGTGCAAGGGTTCTCCCGTTGCCGGTCAGGCCAACACCTTCATCTTCCCCTGCATCGAGGCTGGTAACATCGGCTATAAGATTGCCCAGCGTCTGGGTGGCTATGAGGCCTATGGCCCCATCCTGCAGGGCCTGAATGCTCCCATCAACGACCTGAGCCGTGGCTGCAACGCCGAAGAGGTCTACAAGATGGCCATTATCACCGCTGCTCTGGCCTAATTTTCTAATCGCTCCAATGCTGTCCTGCTTTTTGGCAGGACAGCATTTTTTGTCGTTTGGGGTTGTTTGATGGATGAGGAAAGGAATTTGAGACAATTGGGACATCAACGGCCCTGTGCGCTGGATTCTTTGGAAATTCAAAAGAAATCGGTTTACTTTTTTAGTGGAATCCCTTATAATGATTTGGATAAAGTAAGATAAATCGGCCCCTTCCATTGTTGGGGCTTACCACCGAGGTGACTGCAAGTGACTGAGCTTTCTAAAATTCGTAATTTTTCGATTGTAGCCCATATTGACCACGGCAAATCCACTCTGGCAGACCGACTCCTGGAGGAGTGTAATGCCATTGACCATCGTGAGATGGAAAACCAGATCCTGGATAACATGGATTTGGAGCGGGAACGTGGCATTACTATCAAAGCCCGTGCCGTTCGCATGAAGTATACCGCCGATAATGGCGAGACCTATGACCTGAACCTCATCGATACCCCGGGCCATGTGGACTTTAACTATGAGGTATCCCGCTCCCTGGCGGCCTGTGAAGGTGCAGTGCTGGTGGTGGATGCCTCCCAGGGCGTGGAGGCCCAGACCTTAGCCAATACCTATCTGGCGATTGATGCCGGTCTGGAAGTTGTTCCCGTTATCAATAAAATTGACCTGCCTGCCGCTCGTCCCGCAGAGGTGAAGGCAGAAATTGAGGATATTATCGGTGTACCGGCGGAAGATTCCCCCGAAATTTCCGCTAAAAACGGAATCAATATCCATTCCGTTTTGGAGCGTATCGTATCCGATGTTCCGGCTCCCGGCGGAGATCGGAATGCACCGTTGCAGGCTCTGATTTTTGATAGCCAGTACGACTCCTATCGGGGCGTTATTGTCTATCTGCGTGTAAAAGAGGGCGTTCTTCGGCCCGGTATGGACGTAAAGATGATGGCTACCGGTGCCGTTTACAAGGTTGTAGAGGTAGGCTCCATGCAGCCTCTGGGCTTGCAGCCTTTGGAGGAGCTGGGAGCTGGCGAGGTCGGCTATCTCACCGCCTCCATCAAGACGGTTTCGGATACCCGTGTAGGCGATACCGTTACCGATGCCAACAATCCCGCAGAAGAAGCACTGCCCGGCTACCGTACTGTGCAGCCCATGGTTTACTCCGGTGTATATCCTGCGGACGGTTCCAAGTATCAGGACCTTCGGGATGCTCTGGAAAAGCTGAAGCTCAACGATGCTTCCATGACCTATGAGCCGGAAAGCTCCATTGCCCTGGGCTTTGGCTTCCGATGTGGCTTTTTGGGCCTGCTTCACATGGAAATCATTCAGGAGCGATTGGAGCGGGAATACAATCTGGACCTCATCACGACGGCCCCTAACGTTGTATATCGGATTACCAAAACAGACGGCCAGGTCATTCTGGTGGACAATCCCCTTAATTACCCGGACCCTGCGGAAATTGAGCTGGCAGAAGAACCCTATGTGAAGGCCAGCCTGATGGCCCCGCAGGAATATGTGGGAAATATCATGGATTTATGTACGGCCCGCCGTGGCGAGTTCAAGGACATGGTATATCTGGATGCCACCCGAGTGGAGCTTCACTATGAAATGCCCCTGAACGAAATTATCTATGATTTCTTTGACGCGCTCAAGTCCCGGACCCGTGGATATGGCTCTTTGGACTATGAAATGGATGAATACCGTCCCAGCAAGCTGGTAAAGCTGGACATCCTTCTGAATGGCGACATTGTAGACGCATTGAGCTTTATCCTCTTTGCGGACAATGCCTACCCCAGAGCAAGAAAAATCTGTGAAAAGCTGAAGGATAACATTCCCCGTCAGATGTTTGAAATTCCCGTGCAGGCAGCCATTGGCGGCAAGGTCATTGCCAGAGAGACCATCAAGGCTCTGCGGAAGGACGTTCTGGCGAAGTGCTACGGCGGTGACATCACCAGAAAGAAGAAGCTGCTGGAAAAGCAGAAGGAAGGCAAGAAGCGGATGCGGACCTTTGGTACCGTTGCCGTTCCTTCCGAGGCGTTTATGGCAGTTCTCAAGCTGGATGAGGATTGATTGCCATGCTGATGCTACAGAAAAATGAAAAAACACCCCTTGGAATTTATGTTCATATTCCATTCTGCCGCAGCAAGTGTGAATACTGTGATTTCTACTCTTTGGGCGGTTCCCGGGAAAAGGGACTGACCGAGGATTATCTGGAAGCCGTATGCCTCCACATGAAAGAGGCTGGCGCATTGGCTCCCAACTATTTGGTGGATACCATCTATTTTGGAGGCGGCACTCCCACCTATTTGGGGCCGGAGGGTCTGGTCCAGATTCTAAACGCCATTCGCCGCCGTTTTGCGGTGTCCAATGATGCGGAAATTACCTTTGAGGCCAACCCGGACTCTGTAAATGAGAAGCTTCTCAAACGGCTGAAGGCCGAGGGCTTCAACCGAATTTCCCTGGGCGTTCAGACGGATGATGACCAGCTCTTGAGAAAGCTGGGGCGTCCTCACTCCTACCGTCAGGCAGTGCAGGCAGTGGAGCTTGCCCGGAATGCAGGATTCCGGAATATTTCTCTGGACCTCATTTATGGCCTTCCCGGTCAGACCTTGACCGACTGGGAGAAAACCCTTACCCATGTACTGGAGCTTCAACCGGAACACATGAGCTGTTATGGCTTGAAGGTAGAAGAAGGAACTCCTCTTTGGAACTACAAGGAGGCCGCAAACCTGCCGGATGATGACGCTCAGGCGGATATGTACTTGTCTGCGGTGCGGATTTTGAAGGAACACGGCTATGCACAGTATGAAATTTCCAATTTTGCCCGTCGTGGTCTGCGCTCCAAGCACAATCTCAAGTACTGGACCGGACAGGAATATTTGGGATTTGGCCCTGCGGCCAGTTCTGACTTTGCAGGAAAGCACTTCACCATTGCGCCGGACATTCATAGTTACATCAAGGGCGTGAAAGACGGTGGCCCGGTGCTGTCGGAGTGTCAGGAAATCCCCATCCGGGAGAGAGCCGGAGAATATCTCATGTTCCGGCTTCGTACTGCGGATGGCATTGAGGCGGAGGAATACATGAAGCAATTCCTGCTTCCCTTTGCCCCTCTGGAAGCACTGTTGCAGAATTATCGGTCGAAGGATTTGGCTTCCTTTGACGGAACCCGTTGGAGACTGACTCCACGGGGCTTTCTGGTCAGCAACTCCATTTTGGTGGAGCTTTTGGAGGCACAGGAACGTTCTGCCCCTCTGGCAAAAAGAAAAACATAATAGAAACAGGGAATTTTCCGAGAAAACGGAAGATTCCCTGCTTTTTTATCCAAATATAGAAAAAGGGGGCTGTCTCAGAAAATAAGACAGCCCCCTAAAAATATAAACTTAACCGGCCGGAATTTCGGCACGAACCACACCATGCAGAGAATTCAGATGGCGCAGAAGCTCCTCCAAAGAAGTCTTGAGATTATTGGTTTCTGCGGTGATGGTAACACCGGCGCAGCCGTTGGTAGGAATTGTTTGGTTGATAGTAAGTATATTTGCGCTCCATTGGGCAAAAATGGTAAGAAGGGACGAGAGAATGCCGGGCTCATCGTGAAGCGTTAACTGGAATGTGATGATCCTTCCTGCCATAAGATTTTGGAAAGGGAGAATGGAATCTCGATACTTATAGAATGCACTGCGGCTGATGCCTGCAATGTGAGTGGCGTCGTTTACGGTGGAGGCTTCCCCTGTGTCCAGGAGGCGCTTAGCTTCCGCCACTTTCAAAAACACTTCGGGCAGGGCAGCGGATTCAACGATGTAATACTTTGGAATGTTGGCCATGAGGCACCCTCCTGTTGTCGTTTTCACCAGTTTTTTTGAAAATGTTCCCACAGACATTGTAGCATATTTTGAAAAAAATGCAAGCTTTATATACAGGAGGTACCATGGGAGGATCGACAAACATGAAAAGATACTTGCTTTCCGGAGCAGTGGTGGTAGGTTTTATCCTTCTTCTGCCCTGGGGGCTGCCTTTGGCTCTGCCGTTTTTGTTGGGATTTGGAGTGGCTTGGGCAGGACTGCCCTTGGCCAATGCCCTGATTCGGCGGTTTCACATGTCTCCAAAACTGGCAACAGCTCTATCAATCTTAGGTGTGTACGGCCTTTTATTGGCCTTGATGTATCTGCTGACCAGACTTTTATTGGGTGGTCTGGATTATCTGGTAAATCTTCTCCCCTCTTTGGTGGAAGAACTGGATGGTATTGCAGAGGGAGTAAAGCAATGGCTCTACGAACAGGTGGCAAAGGCCCCGGAGCGTTTGCAGGAAAATATGAAAGGGAGCATTGAAGAACTGTTTTCCGGAGGTACAGCTTTTGCAGAGGGAGCTTCTACCAAAATTCTGAGCCTTGCATCCCGGATTTTGCTTCAGCTTCCCGACACCTTTGTGTTTTTGGGAACGGCAGTGGTGTCCAGCTTTCTTATTTCCAGCCGCCTTCCCTTTTTGGGCCAATGGCTACGTAAAAAGCTTCCGACGGCCTGGGCGCAGCGGGTATTTCCCCTATTACAGAATCTACGAGCGAATCTGGGAGGATGGCTGGTGGCCCAATGTAAGCTGGTAGGAATCACATTTTTAGTCCTTACGCCTGGATTTTTGATTCTTCGGATTAAAAATGGAATTCTTCTTGCATTGGCGGTGTCTCTGGTGGATGCCCTGCCCATGCTGGGAACCGGAACGGTGCTGGTCCCTTGGGGAATCATCGTGTTGATTCAGGGAAACACACCGCTGGGATTGGGCCTTTTGGCTCTGTATGTGCTGACCTCCATCATTCGCTCCTGCATAGAACCCAGACTGCTGGGACGGCAATTGGGGCTGAATCCCCTGCTCACACTGGTCGCTATGTATGCAGGATATAAGCTTTGGGGAATTCTTGGCATGATTGCGGCCCCCATTCTCACCATTACCCTGCTGGAATTCTGGTCCATGACCAAAGGTTGCAATTTCCACAAAGGGTGATATAATAGCGGAAAAACCGGGAAAAGGGGGAATTGTGTGGAACTGGAGCACATTGCACAACATTCAGGTCGGCTTTCTGACTTTTTGAAAGGCGAAATGGGGATGTCTACGGGCCTCATGAACCGACTCAAGTGGAAGGACCGAATTCTGGTCAATGGCAATCCGGAACGGACCAACTACCAGGTTCAGCAGGGCGACCGAATTACGGTGGAGCTGGATGAGCCGACCCCAGAGTATCCGGCAGAGGAAATGCCCCTGACAATCCGCTATGAAGATGAGCATATTCTGGTGGTGGATAAGCCGGCCGGGATGCTCATTCACCCCTCCCGACATCGGAACACCGGAACCCTTGCCAATGGAATTTTGGGGTATTACCAGAAAACCGGGCAGGCCTGCGCCTTTCATCCCGTAACCCGACTGGATCGGGACACCTTCGGGTTGGTGCTTCTGGCAAAAAATTCCCATGTCCATCGACTGCTCAATGATATGCACGCAGAAGGAACCCTTCAAAAAGTCTACCACGGTCTGGTTTATGGACGGCCCACCACGGAGGTCGGAGACATTACGGCTCCCATTATCCGCTGTCCCCTGCCCAGCCTTTTGCGTAAGGTGGACCCCCAGGGGCAGAATTGTCACACGAAGTACAAGGTATTAGAGACCAGAGAGAATCGAAGCGTTTTGGCCCTGACACCAGTTACGGGAAGAACCCACCAGCTCCGGGTCCACTGTGCCTATATAGGCTGTCCCATTTTGGGAGATCCTCAGTACTATAGCCCGGAGAGCATGGAGCTGTCGCAGCGGATGGGCCTTTCTTATCAGCAGCTTTGCGCCAAAGAACTGACGTTTCTTCATCCTATGACGGAAGAAGCAATACATCTGGTATCCAGCTTAGAGCTGGCCTATTAAACTCCAATTATACGCAATCGGTCATTCCACAAGGAAATGGCCGATTATTTTTGTTGGCAAAAAGAAGCCCACAAAAAAATTGATTCACAAAACAAATCTTTCGCCAGAGGTTTACACATAATCTGAGGGGGCAGACTGATATAGTATAAAAGATGATTACTTGTGAGGAGGAAACGAAAGTGAAGCGATGGATTGGTTTGTTTCTGACGGCAGCAGTGACGGGAACCCTTCTTCATAGCCTCTATGACTGGTTCCCCAATCCCCTGTTTGGGGTGATTGCCCCCCTGAATGAAAGCGTGTGGGAACATTTGAAGCTGCTGTTCTGGCCTTGGATTTTAAGTGCCTTCCTATGGCGGCAGAAGGAACCGGGGTATTGGGCTGGAATCAGTCTGAGCCTTCTTGTTATGCCGCCGGTGCTTCTGGGAATCTTCTACACCTTGCAGACTGGATTTGGTGTAGAAGCGGTGTGGGTAGACATTGCAAATTACTATGTTACATTGGCTTTTGGAACGGGTCTTGCCAGACACGTCCGAAAGCTGGAGGAAAGAACCGGGCTTTTGGTGATGCTGGCAGCTCTCTGGGGCGGAATTCTGCTGATTCTTTCGGCTTGCCCCTTGAATTTTCCAATCTTTCAGTAAAAATCGTTCGACAAAAGCGGAATAAACACGGGACTTTTTTGGGGAAAGAAACAGAAATTCTTCCTTTTTCTATAGGTTGTACGGTATTTTGCCGGATTTTTCTCCTGTTCAAATGGGAAAAAATATGATTCAATATAGAAAAAGGAGGAAGCCTATGACACGGAGTATTTTAATGCATGAACGGTTTTACAGGGACCCGGAGGGAAAACCCTGTAGGATGCAGTATTTTCTTCTGGTAGACGAGGTGGTTTTCGGAGACAACACGCTGGACATTTACGGGGCTGAAATTCTGTCTTATCGGGCAGAGGATTTTGTGGGACGGAAGACCTTACGAGGCATTACCCCCTTTGGCCCCCGGATTACAGCCTTAATTAACTGTATGGCAGATAGTCTTACACCGCCGGAACGGATGGAACGAATGGTGGAAGATCGTGTGAAATAGGGGAAATAGCGGATATTTGGGCCAAACTACTGGACATAGCCCCTTTCTTTTGCTATAATGGGCAAAAGTATTGAAAGGAGCGAAATCCTATGAAGTGTCCTTACTGTGGCGACCAGGAAAGCAAAGTGGTGGATTCCCGCCATTCGGATGACGGCCTTAGCATCCGCCGCCGAAGAGAGTGTCTGGCTTGCCAGAAACGGTTTACCACCTATGAGACGGTGGAAAGTCTTCCGATTATTGTAGTGAAAAAGGATGGCTCCCGTCAGGCTTTTAACCGGAATAAAGTCCTGAATGGCATGGTACGTGCCTGTGAAAAACGTCCTGTGACCCTGGCTTCTCTGGAACATGCCGCCATGGAGATTGAGCAGACCATCCAGAATTCTCTGGAACGGGAGGTTCGGTCGGACCACATTGGTGAGTTGGTCATGGAGCGGTTAAAAAAGTTGGACGAGGTATCCTATGTCCGATTCGCCTCTGTGTATCGGCAGTTCAAGGATGTACACAGCTTTATGGATGAGCTGAATAAATTCCTGAAAGAAAAATAAAGGGGTGTCCCTATGATTCTAAAATTGATGTATCTTTTGCTGTTGGCAGTGCCGGTTGCAGCGGTCATTTTGGGCTTTTTATGTTGGCGGTGTCCTCCTAAGGGGCCGACTTGGGCCTATGGGTATCGTTCCAGACGGGCCAGAGCCAGCACAGAGAGCTGGCTGTTTGCCCAGAACCTGGCAGGTCAGATCTGGTATTTCCTGGGCCTTATCATGCTGGTGGGTTCCTTTGTGGTGCTGAAAAAGCTGGATATGGAACAGATTGAACAGTCCTTTTCCAAGGCGGCGGTTCTGGTGGTGGTCCAGCTTGTGCTTGTCTGCCTGTGCCAGCTTCCTACGGAGTTCCTGCTGCTGCGGCGGTTTAACCGCTTCGGACAGGACCGGACGGAAGAAGAACAGCCGGAGCCGGAAGAGCAGGAAACAGAGTATGAAGACACGGCCCAGTATGAGCTTCCCTATGAGCAGGAAGAGGGGCTGGACGAGTTTGACTTTGACCTGTTTGATAATCCCGTGCCGGAAGAAGAAAATTCAGATACGGAATTTTAATTCCCTGTTCCCCAGGGCATAGCCCTGGGGAATTTTATTTATCAAGTGTTTTCAATACAGAAAAATAATACAACAAGGAGTGGCATCAATGAAACAGAAGAATGTTCTGGCGATCCTGTTGTCTATGCTTCTTTTGACAGGGTGCGCCCCCAAGGAATCGGTACAGGAGACCACAGAGCCGACACAGACCGAAACAACACAAGTGACAGAAGTTGCGACACTGCCCACGGAAACGGTGCCCCAGACAGACGATAAGCAGGTTTACTTCCACCCCCTCACCGGTGAAACCCTCACGGCCCCCTATTCCGGAGCACGTCCATATGCCGTTATGGTGAATAACATCTGGGAAGCTCTACCTCAGTGTGGTGTGAGCCAGGCGGATATTATTTATGAGATTCTGGCCGAAGGCGGCATTACCCGGACAATGGCGATTTTTACCTCTGTAGAGGATGAAACCCCTGTAGGCTCCATCCGTTCTCTGCGGCCTTACTACCTCAGCGTAGCCAGAGCTTACGATGCCATCGTGGTCCACGCTGGCGGAAGTGAGCAGGCTTATGCGGATTTGAGCGGCTCTCAGTGGGATCATATCGATGGAATTCGGGATAATGGCGACCATTACTATCGGATTCAGGAACGTATCGACAACGCAGGCTATGAGCACAGCTTATTTATCCATGCAAAGGACATGAAGGACTATGCTGGTGAGGAGGATTGCCGCCTCACTTGGGAGAATTCCAGCCCCTACTTCACATTCTCCAACCAGACCATGACGGATGGCGAGGATGCCCAGCAGGTCAAAGTCCATTTTAGTCAGAAAAGTACTTCTTTTGCTTACAAGCAGGAAGATGGTATGTATTATGCGGAGGAATACGACGAACCGTGGATTGACGGCAACACAGAGCAGCAGCAATCCTTCCGGAATCTGCTGGTTCTGCGTGCGGAAATCCAGACCATAGACGATGTAGGCCGTCTGGATGTGACGTTGGTAGGCAGCGGAGAGGGCTATTTAATCCGAGATGGCAAGTGTGTGCCCCTCACCTGGTCCCGTGGCGGTGAGGATGCTCCCTTCCTGTATACGCTTGAGGATGGAACTCCGGCATCCTTTGGCCCCGGCCGAACTTATGTGGCAGTGATCCACACAGACAGCAATTTGGAACTTGAGTAAATTCTATGACAGGGCGGTTTCACCTACTGGTGAGACTGCCCTGTTTTTTGCGGATTGCACGGCAGGAACGGGAAAATTCAACCGATGAAGAATAAAACCTGCACAGATCCAGCTAGTATATATACATAGAAAGGCCGTTGCCTGAAAAGAAAATACGTGGCAGATGGACACAACATCTTGGGAAAATCCTCCCTCCAATGCCACAAGTCCGGGGGTTGGGAATAGAAAATAGTAGGAATTTATGAAAAAAGTGTTGACCAACGCTCATTTATCGGATATAATATTTTTCGCATGACCTGAATTTTCAGGTCAGATTTATTCGACTCGCTGCGGCCGGAAACGGCTGTTGAGCATCATTCTTGACAGGAGGTGTTATCCCAATGAAGCGTACCTATCAGCCTAGAAAGCGCCACAGAGCCACTGTGCATGGCTTCCGCCAGAGAATGGCTACCACCAATGGCCGCAAGGTTCTTTCTCGTCGTCGTGCCAAAGGCCGCAAGGTTCTGTCTGCTTGATCTTTGTGCGCCCGAGAATGCGGAATAACGCTGTCCAATGATGAGACTGTTGCGGGGGTGAATGGGAGGAAATTCTGTTCGCCCCCTCGTCTTTCTCATAATGCCCGTCACCTCCCGGCCTCACCCGTGTGTTGTCCGGGATTTTTCGGCAGCATCGTCTTTTATCCCGGAGGGAATCCACATGGAATATTCCAAATCCTTAAAATTAAACCACATATTTCAAAGACTGTACCGTGGTGGAAATCAGGCCGCCAATAGAGACCTGGTAATCTACTGTCGGAAGAATCGCACCAAAGAAAATCGGGTGGGAATTACGGTAAGTAAAAAACTGGGCAATGCAGTGACCCGGAACCGGGTGCGCCGCCGCCTGCGGGAGGTCTATCGCCTCCATGAAAGCCAGTTCCTGCCGGGTTACGACATTGTGGTGGTGGCTCGCAGCCGAGCCATGGATGCACCCTTCCAGCAGCTGGTGAAGTCCTATCTGTCCTTGGGGGCAAAGCTGGGACTTTTGCGGGAGGACGAGCAGTGAAACGTCTATTGCTGGCGGCGATCCGCTTCTATCAGCACCACATTTCCCCAGCATTTCCATCCAGATGCCGATTTACCCCCACCTGCTCTCAATATGCGGTGGAGGCCATCAGCAAATACGGCGCCGGGAAAGGTTCTGTCCTGGCCCTGCGGCGTATCTTACGATGCCACCCGTTTTACAAGGGTGAGTATTACGATCCCGTCCCATAATTTGGAGGATTTAAATGTCGGAATTTATTCGTATCCCCTTTGGTTACCTGCTGGACTTTTTGTACCAGTTCACTTCTAACTATGGTGTGTCTCTGCTCCTCTTTTCCCTGTTCGTAAAGCTGATTCTGCTTCCCTTCAGTGCAAAGAGTAAAAAGAGCATGATGCAGATGAGCCGAATGGCTCCCCTTACTCAGGCCATTCAGCAGAAATATCCCAATGATCCCCAGAAAGCCAATATAGAGATCAGTAAGATCTACAAAGAGGAAGGCGTCAGCATGTTTGGCGGCTGCCTGTGGAGCTTGCTGCCTCTGTTCATTATCTTCCCTCTGTTCTACGTCATCCGTGAGCCTCTGGTCTATGTGCTTCACTACACCAAGGATCAGGCAGCCCAGATGGTTTCTCTGGTTAAGGAGCTGTCCCCCGAAATCTTCGGCAGCAACTCCTATTATGACCAGGTGGCTCTGGCTCCTCACCTCAGTGAGTTTGCAGAGCAGATCAAAGCGGCAATTCCGGAGCTGGCGGACAAGACCATGCACGGCCTCAACTTCCAGTTCCTGGGCGTGAACCTGGGTCAGATTCCTGACTTCAAGTTCTGGGCTTGGGAAGCCTTCTCCTGGAATAAGTTCGGCGGTCTGCTGCTGCCCATCCTGTCTGCGGGCAGCCAGGTGCTTACCATGGTAGTAAGCCAGAAGCTGAACAACTCGGTTACAACCGACAAAGACGGCAACCTGGATAATGAAGCCGCTAAGAATGCCAATAAGACCGCCAATACCATGATGTGGATTATGCCCCTGATTTCTCTGTGGATTGGCTTTACCTATCCTTGTTCCCTGTCCCTGTACTGGATGAGCCAGGGTATCTTTGGTATGGCGCAGGATGCAATCCTCACCAAGAAGTACCGGAAGCTGTACGATGCAGAGGATAACATCAAGCGGCGTATCGCTGCTGAAAAGGCCGCTCTGGAGGCAGAGCGGGAGCGTCAGCGTGCCAAGCGCCGGGAAGAAAATCCCAATGGCATTATGGAAAACACCAGTAAGAAAAAGCTGCAAAGACAGCAGCAGATTCTGAAAGAGCATGAAATCGCCGCAAATAAGAAGGCAAATGCGTCTGAAAAAGAGGATGATTCCCTGTCCGGCATCCCTGAGCGTCCCTTCTGCAAGGGCCGTGCTTATGTGGCTGACCGATACAAGTCAACTGGGAACCCCTCCGACGATATCGAGGAGTAAGCTATGGAAAAGAAGTTTATTGCAACCGGCAAGGATTTTGACTCCGCAGTGCAGGCCGCTCTGAGAGAGCTGGATCTGGATTTGGAAAGCGTTTCCGTTCAGATTCTGGAACGTGCCAAAAGCGGTGTCTTTGGATTCGGAGCACGGCCCTGCAAGGTCGAAGTGACCTATGAGGTACCGGACCCCGCCCCCGCTGCCGCTCTGTCTTCTGCCTCTCGCAGCAAGACCAAGAAAGCCCCTGAGGCTCCCAAGCCCCAGCCGAAGGAAATGCCTGTCAAGGCAGAGTGCGAGGCACCCAAGGCCGCTCCCGTTGAGGAGCGTCGACCTGAGCGTGCCCCCCGTGTTCGGAAGGAAGAACCCAAGGCCGCTCCCCGCCGGGAGGAAAAGCCCAAGATGCCCGTTGAGCCTAAAGAGCCTGAGGCAGTAAAAGAGCCTAAGGTCTACGCCCCTGCCGAGGCCGGCAGCGTGGAAGAGCGGATTGAAGACTTCCTCAAGGGCCTTCTGGAGCACATGGGTTCCCAGGCAGTTCCCCACGCCCAGAAGGGCGAGGAGGAGAACTACCGGGTAGAGCTGGTCGGTGAGGATCTGGGAATGCTCATTGGCCGCCGGGGTGAAACCCTGGATGCCATTCAGCATCTGGCAAATTACGCCGTAAACCGGAGCCGTGAAACCCGTGTCCGCATCAGCGTGGATGCAGAGGACTATCGGGTGAAGCGTGAGGAGTCCCTGCGCCGCTACGCCAGAAAGAAGGCACAGCAGGTTCTCAAGGCCCATCGCCGCACGACCCTGGAGCCGATGAACGCCTATGAGCGTCATGTGATCCATGCCACCTTGCAGGAGATGGAAAACATCACCACCTACTCCACTGGCACCGAGCCCAATCGCCGTGTCATCATCGAGTACGTTCGCTAAGAAATGAAGAAAGGCTGTCTTACCAATTGGCAAGGCAGCCTTTTTTTGCATGACGAATGGGCCAAGGAAAGAAATGTTGCATAGACTGCCATATGGAGGTGAAAATATGCTGATCGTCCAAAAATTTGGAGGAACTTCCCTGGCTGGGGAAGAACGTATTCGACAGGTGGCCCGGCGGGTCACCCAAGCAGTAAAGCGAGGCAGTCAGGTGGTGGCGGTGGTCTCTGCACAGGGTGCAACCACAGACGATCTGATTAAACAGGCGATTTCTCTGAATCCCAGAGTCAGTGCCAGAGAAATGGATGCCTATTTGTCTACGGGAGAACAGCTTTCTGCCGGACTTCTAACCATGGCCATTCAGGCCATGGGATACCCGGTGGTATCCCTTACAGGCTGGCAGGCCGGAATTTTTACAGACAGTACCCATGGCAATGCCACCATTTTGGGCCTGGATAATAACCGGGTTGAAATTGAATTGGAACGGGGAAACATTGTGGTAGTCACCGGTTTTCAGGGAATCAACGCCGCCGGAGATATTACCACATTGGGCCGAGGCGGTTCCGATACCACGGCAGTGGCACTGGCAGGCTGTCTGGGGGCCGATGTATGCCAGATTTACACCGATGTAGGAGGAGTCTATGATAAAGACCCCCACCTGTATCCGGACGCAGTCAAATTTGATTGGGTGTCGTATGAAAAAATGCGTCGGCTGATTGCAGGCGGGGCTCAGGTGCTCCATGACCGGTCTGTGGAGTTGGCACAGAAGTTCGGACTGAGTCTGGAAGTCCTTTCTTCCTTTACCGGACAGCCCGGCACCATCGTCTGCGGAGAGACATAAACGGAAAAAACAACAAGCGCTGACCAGATTTCTGGTCAGCGTTTGCCCTGCTTTAGTCCGTAACAGAAGAACAAATAGGGGTATTTTTGTATCTCTGGGCAAAATTCACAAATTTCCTCTGAAATACCGTGGAAATCTCCCTGCATTCCATCGGGTGGAGGGGTTGACCCCTTGACATTCCTGTGATACTATCTTTCTAATACGAAAAATGTAGGAAAAGGAGCAATTTATGAAAGTTACAAGAAAAATACTGACCTATGTTGTCATTATGTGCACTGCGTTTTTAGCTGCCTTATCCTATCAGCTCTTTGTGTTTCCCAATGAGTTCGCTCCTGCGGGACTCAATGGCTTGTGTACCATGATCCAGTACGCTCTGGGGATTAAGGTCAGTGTGCTGAACCTGATTATTAACATCCCCCTGGCCCTTCTGGTCATGCGGGTGGTGAGCCGTCCTCTGGCCGTTCGCTCTTTGTGCTATACCCTGTTTTTCTCACTTTCTTTGCTGATTTTGGACTATGTTCCTCTGGAACAATTTGCCTACAATACGGCAAACGGAACCAGTAAGATTTTGGGGCCCATGGTGGCAGGTATTATCAACGGATTTTGCTATTCCGTGGTAATCCGTGGAGGCTCCTACACCGGTGGTCTGGACTATGTGGCAGCCCTCATTCAGGTCAAAAAACCGGAAACCAATTTCATGAGAATTACATTTCTGCTGAACAGCATGGTGGCTATTACCTCTTACTTTGTCTATGGCTATCAGATTGAACCTGTGCTGCTCTGCATCATTTACTGCTATCTGACCAGCACCGTATCGGATCGAATTCTTCGCAATGAACGCTCTGCTGTCAAGTTTGAAATTGTCACGCCCTATCCCGATGAAATCTCTAAGGAGATTGTGACGAAGCTTCGCCACAGTGGAACCCGTGTGGAGGGTGTCGGTGTGTACTCCGGCGAGTCCACGACCCTCTTGCTATGCGTCGTCAATAAGAGCCAGATTTTGGAGTTTGAGAATATTATCCGCAGCTACCCGGACACGTTCGCTTATCTGTCTACGGTAAAAGAAGTGGTAGGAAACTTCAAACATTTGAAGAAAAATGGCCAGGTGGATAATCCTCTCCTTGACGATGGCTCGGATGGCACACTATAATGTAGTTAAGAACACAATGCACATAATAAATTCTATTTGGAGGTAGAAAATCATGGCTTATTATTGCAACGAACCTTCCCATACCTTTAGCGAGTACTTGCTGATTCCCGGCTATACCAGCGAAGAGTGCGTTCCCGCAAATGTGTCCCTGCGTACTCCCCTGGTGAAGTACCGTAAGGGTCAGGAGGAGTGCCCCATCACCCTGAATATTCCTATGGTATCTGCAATCATGCAGTCCGTTTCCAATGATTCCATGGCCATTGCACTGGCCAAAGAGGGCGGCCTGTCCTTTATCTACGGCTCTCAGTCCATCGAAGCTGAGGCAGAGATGGTTGCAAAGGTGAAGGGATTCAAGGCCGGATTTGTGGTTTCTGCCTCGAACCTGACTCCGGAGCACACCTTGAAGGATGTGCTGGAGCTGAAGGAAAAGAATGGCTTCTCCACGGTAGCCATCACCGACGACGGCACCGCTACCGGTAAGCTTCTGGGTATTGTTACCAGCCGTGACTATCGTGTGTCCCGGATGCAGCTCGATGAGAAGGTCAGCACCTTCATGACCCCCAGAGAGAAGCTGATTACGGCTTCCGCCGATACCACTCTGAAGGAAGCCAACGACATTATCTGGGAGCACAAGCTCAACAGCCTGCCCATCGTGGACAAGGATGACCACATGATGTATTTCGTATTCCGCAAGGACTACGCTTCCCACAAGGACAACCCTCAGGAGCTACTGGACAACAAGAAGCGGTATCTGGTAGGTGCCGGTATCAACAGCCGGGACTATGCAGAAAGAGTCCCTGCCCTGCTGGCAGCTGGCGCAGACGTGCTGTGCATCGACTCCTCCGAAGGTTATACCTGCTGGCAGGAAAAGACCATTGCCTGGGTTCGTGAGAACTACGGCGATACCGTCAAGATCGGTGCCGGTAACGTAGTGGACCGGGAAGGCTTTATGTTCCTGGCAAAGGCTGGCGCAGACTTTGTGAAGGTCGGTATCGGCGGCGGCTCCATCTGCATCACCCGTGAGACCAAGGGCATCGGCCGTGGTCAGGCTACTGCTCTGATTGAGGTTGCAGCAGCCCGTGACGAGTACTTCAAGGAGACCGGAATTTATGTGCCCATCTGCTCCGATGGTGGTATCGTCCATGACTATCATATGACTCTGGCTCTGGCTATGGGTGCAGACTTCATGATGCTGGGCCGTTACTTCGCCCGCTTCGATGAGTCCCCCACACCTAAGGTTATGATTAACGGTGCTTACATGAAGGAGTACTGGGGCGAAGGCTCCAACCGTGCCCGGAACTGGCAGCGTTACGATTTGGGCGGCGCAACCAAGCTGACCTTTGAGGAAGGCGTTGATTCCTATGTTACCTATGCAGGTCCTCTCCATGACAACGTGGAGGCCAGCCTGTACAAGGTGAAGAGCACCATGTGCAACTGTGGTGTCATCGACATTCCTTCCCTTCAGGCCAATGCCAAGCTGACTCTGGTTTCCGCTACCTCCATTGTTGAGGGCGGCTATCACGATGTGCAGCTGCGCAGCTCCAGCACCAAGGCCTAATATAGAAAACCCACAAGGGGGCTGTCTCAGTGAAGACAGCCCCCTTTTCCAATTTGGAAACATAGATTCGAAAACGAGTTTCAATGAAATTCTAAACGGTAGTTGTAGGTTTGTCAATGATGTGTTACAGGTTAGGAAAAGAAAAAAGGACAGCTTTA
>CAUWEI010000036.1:0-28531 GCA_963557675.1 uncultured Oscillospiraceae bacterium
CATAACGGAAAATTCACATGGAGGCGGTTCCTTCTGAAGATTGGTAACGTAACATTTCCCGGTATGGTGGCTCTGGCTCCCATGGCAGGGGTCACAGACTGGGCGTTTCGCAGCATCTGTGCAAAAATGGGTGCCGGGGTCACAGTAACTGAGATGGTTTCCAGCCGGGCTCTCATCTATAAAGACAAAAAAACCGCAGCTTTGCTACGGAAAAACGAAGGCTCCGTGGTAGGAGCCCAGATTTTCGGAAATGACCCTGCCACCATGGCAGAAGGTGCCAAGTTGGCTCTGGGCATTTCCAACTGCGACTTTATTGACATCAACATGGGTTGTCCCATGGGAAAAATTGTAAACAACGGCGATGGCTCCGCCTTGATGAAAAATCAGGATTTAGCGGCCCGAATCGTAGAAGCTGTCGCAGAAGCCGTCCCGGTTCCCGTAACCGTAAAGTGCCGACTGGGCTGGGACAAAGGCAATATCAACGTCGTCCCCTTCGCAAAGGCTCTGGAACAGGCCGGTGCTCAGGCCATTGCCGTCCACGGCAGAACCAGATCCATGCTCTATTCCGGCGTAGCCGACTGGGACACCATCCGCAAGGTGAAAGAAGAAGTCCACATCCCCGTCATTGCAAACGGTGACATTTTTTCCGGCGAAGCCGCCTTGCAATGCCTCAAGCGTTCCGGGGCAGACTATTTGATGATTGGACGGGGCTGCTTTGGCGATCCCTGGCTCTTTGAAGAAGTGAACGCTGCATTAGAGGGCAAGCCCTACGAGCGTCCGCCACTCAGCCAGCGCATGGACACCGCTCTGGAGCAGTTCTATCTGGCCCGGGAGGACAAAGGCGACCACATTGCCTGTCTGGAAGCCCGAAAGCACTTTGCCTGGTATCTCCGGGGCGTGCCATACAGCGGCTATTTCAAAGAGCGCATTTCCCATATCAGCACCATTGAGCAGGTGGAGGAAATTGCAACAGGCATCAAAAAAGAACTGAAATAATCCAGAGAATTCCCATGTGCAGGGGATAGACCAGGTAAAACAGTTTGCTGTTTTTTCCCGGCTTTTTGCTGTCATAAAAGCATAACAGCAGGGTAGACACCACCCCCAGAACTTCCATTCGGTATCCCATGCTGAGACAAAGCAGCACCTGACCAACGGCACACAAAAGCCGCCGGTCTCCCACTTGGTAATACCAAACACACAGGCATACGCCAAAGGCCCCATAGTCCGTTCCGCAGATTTGGGCCAGAAGAGCAGGGAGGAAAGCAGCAAAAATCCACAGGGGTTGTGTATAACTTTTCTCTACCGCCACAATTGACAGACCGCCCAACGCCAAGGTCCACAGGACATTTTGCCGTTCCCAACGGTAGCCAAACAAGGCATCGAAGAATATCTCTGAAATCAAGCCAAGCAGAATCAGCCGGGAGAAATAGTTCTCCCGGCTTTTTGTATACTTCATGCCCTCTGCCAAGAAAAACGCATACAGAGGGAATGCCAAGCGTCCAATCCAACGAATCCACAGGGTCTGTGGAAAAAATACAACGCCCACATGATCCACAACCATGGTGGCGGCAGCCAGAAGCTTCAAGCTCCGGCGGGAAAAAAGTTGTTTTCTCATACACACTCAATTCAAAAGCAACGCCGTTTTTTCCACAGGGGGCATATCAAAACAGCACTTCTTTTTGTCCACATAGATCAATGGGGCGGTGGATTTTCCACCGCCCCAAATACTCCTGTATTACCGACACGAACCTTTAGCCTAGCAGAACAATCCGTGCGGTTGGTCTTTCTTCTACTTCCACCACTTCCACCTGTGTATCCTGGAAGTCCTCATCATCCATTTTTTTCTCCTCAGGAATATCCCATCCGGGGAAAACCTCAGAAAACTTCGGGATTTCCCGGATTATCTCTCCTGTTCTCATGTCTTCCACCCACATGGAATGGCCATCTGCCACCCAATCTGTGCTGAAAATAATCTCCCGACGAGCCTTCAAAATGATTTCTTTCAGACCAGGGGATGCACTGTCAAAGTCAAGATAGGCATATCGCTCTGCCCAGTCCGGAACCTCATCGCTCTTAGTCTGTGTGTCTGCGGCAGCTACAGGCACAACCATTGTGAGAAGCAAGGTACAAAACAAAACGAATGACAACATTTTTTCATGATTGGTATTCTCCTTTCAAAATTCAGTATCACCTTACAATTCTGAGGGACGTCACGAAATTTACCAATTCGATTTGCCTTCTGGTTTCATTATATATTTTTATTTACACTTGTCAACAAACACTTTTTGTTCTAACGAACTATCAAAAGCAAGCGTTCGGCACCCGTTTATAGTCAACAGGGGTTGTGGAAAAATTCAGTTCCTCACGCTCAATCCACCAACGTGAAGTCGGTTTCTTCCACAAAGGGCACATTGGGACTGACTCCAAACCGTTTTTTATAGGCACGGGAAAAGCTGGAATAGTCCCCAAAGCCACATTCCTGACTGACCAGCCCCAAAGGAATCCCATGAAGAATCTTTTCCCGGGCCAGTAACAGTCGTTTTTCTGTGAGATAATTGTGGATGGTGTAGCCGGTCTCTGCCTTAAATCTACGCATCATATAATATTTACTGATATAAAACTGTTTGGACAGCTCCTCAATGGAAAACGGCTCTGTGAGGTGCAGATTCAGATATTTCAATATGGACAGGATTTTTTCATCACAGGCCGCCGAAGTCACATAGCCCATGTCCTGTCCTTCCATGGCTCTGGTCACCTGAATCAAAAACTGAGTCAGAAGGCACCCTCCCAAAAGGTGTCCGCCAAAGGCCGTTTCCTTCTGGGCCTCCTCCACCTGTCCCAGAAGCCGAATGAGGGTCGTAAGCTGAACGGGACGAAGGGCAAAGCTATAGCGTTGCACTGCCTGCTGGAAACAGGTCTCTAAATTGGTGGTTTCATCGGACGCCCGTTCCAAAAAAGCAGGGGAGAGGTAGAGCACATACCGCTCATAGGGAAACTCCTCCCGCACTTCCGGCTTGTGTATACAGCCTCGAGGAACCAGCACTAAATCTCCCGGTTCCAGATCATAGCTCTGTCCCTCAATGGCATAAGAGGCATGACCCCCCAGAAAAATCAGAATCTTGTGGAAATCATGGTAATGCCAGTCTACTTGCTCCATAGCCTTGTCTTTGAGATGAAACAGACGGTATTCTTCATGTAAATACCCCCGTTGGGGTGCCTGATTCTGCTGCACGGCATCCACCTCCTTTTTGGAATATAGTATACCACGGGGGATATACTACCCGCAAGGCCATTTTCCCAAGGACAAAATTTCGGAATCCATGAAACTGCCTCTTGAATTCCTACTAATCCTATAGTATTATAGGAAGCGAGGTGAGTACAATGATGGTATCCACAAAGGGCCGTTACGCCCTAATGATTTGTCTGGACCTTGCACAGCAAGACCCAGAGACCTATACCTCCCTGCGGGAGGTGGCTATGCGTCAAAACATTTCTATGAAATATCTCGAAAGCATTGTCGCAACCCTGAATCGGGCCGGTTTGGTCCGCAGTCTCCGGGGAAAGGGAGGCGGTTATCGCCTGACCCGGCACCCGTCTGAGTGCTCTGTAGCGGAAATTTTGGAGCTTACAGAAGGTTCCATGGCTCCGGTCTACTGTCTGGAACCCGGCGGAGCCTGTGAGAAGGCAGGGCAGTGCATTACCTACCCCATGTGGCGGCAGCTGGACCAGCTCATGGACAGCTATCTGCGTCAGGTCAGTCTGGAGGATCTGCTCAACGGCAGACTGCCTCAGGATATTCCCTGTCCCAAACCACAGAAAAGTCAGGGCTGTTCGACCAATTGCAGCTGTAAACCCCAGTAATCTCTCTTTTTTAATATTTCCTCTAATTCCTATTGACTTGATAGGGAATAATGTGGTATAGTTCGTTCGTGGCAATCAGTTTGGAGGTGCATCGATGGCCCTATATCATTCCATTTCTCAACTGGTCGGCCATACGCCTTTGGTCCGTCTGGGACGATTTACGGAGGCAAAAGGTCTCCCGGCGCAGTTATTGGGGAAGCTGGAAAGCCGTAACCCCGGAGGAAGCAGCAAAGATCGTGTGGCTCTGCAAATGATTATAGAAGCAGAGTCCAACGGGACTCTGCTTCCCGGCAGTACCATTATCGAACCAACCTCCGGCAACACCGGAATCGGTTTGGCCGCTATGGGAACTGCTCGTGGGTATCGGGTTATTATTGTAATGCCGGACTCCATGAGCATGGAGCGCAGAAAGCTCATTGCCGCCTATGGTGCAGAGCTGGTGCTGAGTCCCGGTGCTCTGGGAATGGCAGGAGCCATTGAACAGGCCCAGGCACTCCATGACTCTATTCCAAATTCCTGGATTGCAGGGCAGTTTGAAAACCCTTCCAATCCCAATGCCCACTATCTCACCACCGGCCCGGAGTTATGGGCCGACACCGATGGACGACTGGATATTTTGGTGGCAGGTGTGGGCACCGGCGGCACCCTGACGGGAGCCGGACGGTATCTGAAACAGCAAAACCCAGCGATTCAGCTCGTCGCCGTAGAACCTGCCGCTTCGCCCCTTCTTTCCGGCGGAGTTGCCGGCCCTCATGGATTGCAGGGTATCGGCGCCAACTTCATTCCTGCCATTGTGGATTTGCATTTAATTGACCAAATCCTTCCGATTACGGAGCAGGAAGCCTATCAGGCCTGTCGAGATCTGGCAAAGTTGGAAGGACTTCTGGTTGGAATTTCCTCCGGTGCTGCTCTGGCGGCCGCCTGTAAGTTGGCCGCAGACCCGGTCAATCGGGGAAAACAAATTGCTGTTATCTTCCCGGATGGGGGAGAACGGTACCTTTCTACTGACTTATTTTAATATCTATATATTTTTTCACACAAAAGGGTGATTATTATGAAGCGTATCTATGTTGACAATGCGGCCACTACCAGAGTGACCGAAACCGCCCGCAGAGCGTTCCTGGAAACCATGGACAACACCTGGGGCAACCCCTCTTCTCTGCACAGCATCGGTCAGGCCGCCGCTGAGGTTCTTCTCAAGGCCCGGCAGGATGTAGCCGCCTGCCTGAACGCCCCCCGGGAGCGTGACATCTACTTCACTTCCGGCGGTTCTGAGGCCGACAATCAGGCTTTGCGTACCGGTGCCATGATGGGCAAGAAGAAGGGAAAGATGCACATTATTTCCACCAAGTTTGAGCACCATGCCGTTCTGCATTGCCTCAAGAAGCTGGAGAAGGAAGGCTTTGAGGTCACTTTGCTGGATGTGGGCCGGGAAGGTCTGGTCACCCCTCAGCAGGTGGAAGAGGCCATTCGCCCCGATACCTGCCTGGTGTCTATTATGTTCGCCAATAATGAGGTTGGCACCATCCAGCCCATTGCCGAAATTGGTGCCGTGTGCAGAAAGCACGGCGTTCTGTTCCACACCGATGCTGTTCAGGCGGTGGGCCATCTGCCCATTGATGTGCAGGCAATGAACATCGATATGCTGTCCATGTCCGGTCACAAGTTCGGTTCTCCCAAGGGTGTGGGTGCCCTGTATGCCCGGAATGGTATCTGGCTCACCAACATCATCGAAGGCGGTGCACAGGAGCGGGGCAAGCGGGCCGGTACAGAAAACCTTCCCGGTATTGTTGCAATGGCCGCTGCTTTGCAGGAAGCCTGTGAACACATGGAGGAGAATGCAAAGAAGGTAACCGCTTTGCGGGATCGCCTGATTGAGGGCCTGTCCAAGCTGCCTCTTACCATTGTCAATGGCAATCTGGAGCACAGACTGCCCGGCAACGTCAATGTCTGCTTCCAGGGCATCGAGGGCGAATCCCTCCTGCTTCTGCTGGACGCTAAGGGCATTGAAGCTTCTTCCGGTTCTGCCTGCACCTCCGGCTCTCTGGACCCCAGCCACGTTCTGCTGGCTCTGGGTCTGCCCCACGAAGTGGCTCACGGTTCTCTCCGGCTCAGCCTGAATCAGGACAACACCGAAGAAGACGTGGATTATATGCTGAAAGAAATCCCGCAGGTGGTTTCTTACCTGCGTTCTATCTCCCCCGTCTGGGAGGCAATCGAGAAAGGAGAAATTCATTATGCTATATAGCGAAAAAGTTATGGACCATTTCACCAACCCCCGGAACCTGGGTAAGATGGAAGATGCCGACGGTGTCGGTGAGGTCGGCAACGCCAAGTGCGGCGATATTATGAAAATCTATCTGAAGGTGGAAAATGACATCATTGTCGATGCCAAGTTCAACACCTTTGGCTGCGGTTCCGCTATTGCCTCCTCCTCCATGGCTACTGAGATGATTAAGGGCAAGCCCATTTCTGAGGCTTTGCAGCTGTCCAATCAGGCCGTTGTAGAGGCTCTGGACGGTCTGCCCCCCCAGAAGCTCCACTGCTCTGTGCTGGCAGAAGAAGCCGTACAGGCTGCCGTGAAGGATTACTATGACAAAAACGGCATTGCTTATGACCCTGAGATGTTCAAGCCCGGTCACTGCCACGAGTGCCACGAAGGCCAGTGCAGCTGCGACTGATTTCTGAAATTCATGCCCCCTGCCAGGACAAGCTCCTTGGCAGGGGGTTCGTTTATCATTGACAAATGTTTCCTATAACCGTATAATTACCGTGAATTATTATGATTGGAGGAGTATGGCTTTGCAAAATAACGTACTGGAATTTCTGGAGCACACCGCTGCTCAGTGGCCGGACAAGCTGGCCTTTGATGATGGTACGACAACCGTCTCCTTTGCCCGTTTGCAGTCCGGTGCCCAGAGCATCGGCACTTATCTGGCAGCTGAACTGGGCGTGCATAATCGGCCTGTAGCCGTCATTTCGGACCGGACCACTGCCACAGTCATGGCCTTTATGGGCGTTCTGTACAGCGGTAATTTCTATGTTCCCATCGATTTTGCCATGCCAAACGTCCGCATGGAGAAGCTGTTGCAGCAGCTTCAACCGGCGGCTGTGGTATGTCAAAAGGGTTTGCCCTTTACGCAGGCAGATTTTCCCGGAATTCCTCTGTTTGAGACCGAGCTTCTGGCACAGACTCCCATCGACCCTGTGCTGCTGGCGGTTCGTCGCAAGCAGATTCTGGATGTAGACCCTGCTTACATTATCTTCACTTCCGGCTCTACCGGAACTCCTAAGGGGATTGTGGTTTCCCACCGTAGTGTGATCGATTTTACTTACTGGTTTACGGAGACCTTTGGCTTTACCCAGGAGGATTCCTTCGGCAATCAGGCCCCGTTCTACTTTGACCTTTCCATGAAAGATCTGTACTCTATGCTTAAGTGCGGTGCCAGTGTCCACGTCATTCCCCGGAAATGTCTGTCCTTTCCTATGCTGTTGATTCCTTTCCTGGATGAACACCATATTACCGTACTGAGTTGGGCTACTGCGGCTTTCCATTTGGTGGCAAACTCCGGCATCTTCAAAAAGCACGCCCCTCAGTTTGTGCGGATGGTGGTCGTTGGGGGAGAAGCCCTTCAGGCCAAACAGCTCAATATGTGGCGCAAGGCTCTGCCGCAGACCCAGTTTGTGAACCTCTATGGCCCTACCGAAGTCACGGTGGACTGCTGCTACTATGTCATTGATCGGGATTTCGAGGACACCGAGGTGGTTCCCATTGGTGGTGCCTGTGAAAACATGGAGGTCTTACTGATTGACGAGCAGGGACAGCTGGCCAAACAGGGACAGCCCGGTGAAATCTGCGTCCGTGGTGCAGGTCTTGCTCAGGGATACTATGGTGATTGGGAAAAAACCAAGGGCGTTTTTATCCAAAATCCCCTGAATCCCTATTATCCGGATCGGATGTACCGGACCGGTGACCTGGCTGTAATGGGGGAAGATGGTCTGCTGCGGTTCCTGGCCCGAAAAGATAACCAGATTAAGCACGGTGGTTACCGCATTGAGCTGGGAGAAATTGAAACTGCCGTCAACGGCGTGCAGGGCATTGAAGCCGCTGTATGTCTGTTTGACCGGGAAAAGGATAAAATCGTCTGTGTCTATCAGGGAAGCCCCTCCAATCAGGAGTTGGCTGTGGCCCTTCGTCAGCTGCTGCCCAAGTACATGGTACCAAACCTGTATCGACAGGTTGCGGCAATGCCTCACAATGCCAACGGAAAAATTGACCGTGTGGCCCTGAAAAAAGCCTATGATGAAGAAGCCTGAATCCTATGAAGAAGTTTCCGCTCTCCTTGCCTCCCAATTAAAACCCGGTGTTGTGACCAACGCCGCCGTTTCCAAGCAGGAGCTTTTGCAGGAGCTGAAGCAGGGGACTTTACGAATCCAGCCCTTTGACGCGGGTTTGCTGTTGGCTCGGCAGCGAGGCTCCTTTCAGCGGCTTTGGTTTTACCTGCAAAAAGAAGCCGATGTTCCCGATTGGTCTCAGGAGCTTCCCACCGTCCTGGAAATTCCCATGCGTAGTCGGGATCTTCGGCTGGCAGAAGTGGTCCAGCAGTTCCAACAACTGGGCTTTTCTCCATGCTTTACCCGGCAAAGAGTTACCCGAAAAGCAGCCCCTGTGGAGTTTGCTCCAAAATACCCGGTACGAAATGCGGAACTTTCGGATTTGGAGCAGGTAAACCATATTTTAGAAACTTGTTTTCAGCCCGTTACTGCCTGTCTTCCCACCAAAGAAGTATTGGCAGAAGATATTTCCAATCAAAACGTGCTGCTGATTCCCAATGTGGGAGTTTTGCGGCGGATCCCCGGAAAAGCCAGTGTTGAAGTCCGACAACTGGCAGTTATGCCCCAAGCCCGGGGAAGTGGTGCTGCAAGAGCCTTGATGCAGGAGCATTTGCAGCATTGGGGACATAAAACCAATCGGCTTTGGGTGCGGTCAGATTTTGAAGCTGCCTTGCACCTTTATAAAAGCTTGGGCTTTGAGTTGGATGACTGGACCTCTGTGGTTCTTTTTCGCTCTTAGTCCATTTTATCAATATGAAAGAAATCGAGGATGATAATTATGAACGAACGACTGGAACTCTTGAACATTCTGACTTCCGTATGTCCCGGTGTGGACTTTGAGGAAGAAACCGCCCTGGTGGATGACGAAATCCTGGAATCTCTGGATTTGGTTACCATCGTATCCGAAATGATGGATACCTTTGATATTGAGCTGAACGTGGAGGATTTGCTGCCTGAAAACTTCAATTCCGTTGATTCCATGATGCAGCTCATCGAGGAGCGGAAGTAAGTCCTATGTCTTTTACTTCCATTGCCTTTTTATGCTTTTTGTTGCTGGGGCTTGTGGTCTATTACCTGGTTCCGGGGAAGTGGCAGTGGATGGTTCTGCTGGCTGCAAGCTGGGTGTTTTACTACAGCGCAGGCTGGCACGGTTTTCTATATCTGGCCTTCACCACCATTTCCACCTATGTGGCGGGACTTCTGCTGGGAAAGCTGAATAAAGAACGAAGTCAGCTTCCGCCGGAACAGAAAAAGACCGGGGGAGAACGGATTAAACGGAAGAAAAAATGGGTGGTTGCCGGTGCAATCTGTCTCAATTTCGGCCTTTTATTCGTGGTGAAGTATTATAACTTCACCGCTCAGGCCCTGCATCTGCCCCTGCCCAGCCTAAATCTTCTGGTTCCTCTGGGTCTTTCCTTTTATATGTTCCAGAGCATTGGCTATGTGGTGGACTGCTACCGTGGAAAGTATGAACCCCAGAGAAATCTGGCTAAGTTTTCCCTGTTTACTTCCTTCTTTCCTCAACTGATTCAAGGCCCCATCAGCCGCTATAACGAACTGGGCCCCCAGTTGCTGGCCCCCCATAAATTCCAGGCCGACAACCTGAAATATGGTATTCAGCTTGCCATGTGGGGCTATCTGAAAAAGATGATTGCCGACCGGGCCGCTGTTCCCGTCAACACCATTTTCGGAGACTTAGATGCCTATGGCGGTGCCTTTGTAGCCATTGCCGTGGCCTTCTACTGCATCCAGCTCTATTGCGACTTCTCCGGCGGCATTGACATTGCCATCGGCGCAGCTCAGATGTTCGGCATTGAGGTGACCCCCAATTTCCGTCGTCCTATTTTCGCTACTACCTTGACTGACTTCTGGCGGCGTTGGCACATCACCCTTGGAACCTGGATGAAGGACTATGTATTCTATCCCATGTCCCTCTCTAAGCCCTTGGGAAAGCTGGGGAAATTCACCCGTCGGAAATTTGGCGGCAAGCTGGGAAAGATCATTCCGACCTCCATTGCCACCTTCACCGTCTATTTCATCATCGGTATCTGGCATGGTGCAAACTTCCGCTATATTTTCTTTGGCTTCTGGAACGGCATCATTATTACAGGCTCTTTCCTGCTGGCTGGACCGCTGATTTCTCTGCGAAACCTGCTTCATATCCGGGAAAATAGTCTGCTCCACCGCTGGATTGGCAGAGTGAGAACCATGCTGATTGTCTTTGTGGGACGGTACATCACCCGTGCTCCCAGACTGCTGGTGGCCTTCTCCCTGTTGTGGAAGACCGTCAGCACCCCTTGTCTGTATCAGCTTCGGGATGGCACTTTCCTGTCTCTGGGCCTAAAAGCTCTGGATTACTGGGTCATTGGCATCGGTGTTGTAGTCATTCTCGCTCTGGAATGGTTCCAGGAGCAGGGAACTCCCATCCGGAAAACATTGGAAAAGAAATCGGTTCTTGTGCAGTGGCTTTGCATCTTCCTGCCCCTTCTCATCTTACTGGTGATGCACATTCTGGGCGGTGAGTACATCTCTTCTGAGTTCATTTATAAGCAGTTTTAAGATTGGAAACGAGGTTTTTCATGGAAAAAAAGCACTCTCTTTCCTCAAAGGGCTGGCTATGGCTCTTTGTTGGAACCGTTTTCCTTTTGGCTGTGCTGGTCGCTGGATTCAACATCTGTACCGACCCCTTTGGAACCTTTGGGGACCCCATTATGGGGTGGTGGGAATACAACGAAACAATGAATCCCAGAGTCGCCAAGCTGTCCTATTTGGAGCAGAATCACAGTCAGTATGATTCCTATATTATTGGTCCTTCCTCTACCAGCTCCTTTCCCACAGAAGCTCTCAATCAATACTTTGATGCCAGCTTTTACAACATGACCATGTATGGAGCCGATATGCTGGACGTGGAGCAAATGGGATTGTATGTGCTGGAACACTACGAGGTGAAAAATCTGGTAGTCAGCCTTTACATTCACTGTGCAGAGATCTATGATACAGAGCCGAACCCTCTGACCTATGGGATGCCCTGTCAGGCGGATGGTTCCAATCCCATTGCCTACTATGGAAAATATCTCTTTGCCTCTCCCAAATACGGCATAGAAAAGATCAAAGCCTGGAATTCGGACCCCTATTTGCAGCAGCCCTACCGGGTCTTTAATGAGCAGACTGGTGCCTATGACAAAAGCCGCCGGGATGCAGAGCCTATTGGGGATCTGGAGGACTATCTGAGCAGAAGTACTTACAGCGTTTTCCGGAACTATCCCACAGGTACAGGCTCCATCCAATATCTACAGCAGTGCATGGACCGTTTGACCCGTCTGCGGGATGCCTGCGAAGAAAAAGGGGTCCACTTCACTGTGGTCTGTCCTCCCATGTATGGACAATATCTAAATCACTTTTCTCAGGAGGACCAAGCGGCCTTTTATAATGCTCTGGCAGAGGTCACGGACTACTGGGATTTTTCCCTCAGTGCTGCCAGCTTTGAGCCTCGGTTCTTTTACGATGAAACCCATTTTCGTAACGATTTAGGCACCATGTGTCTGGCTCGGATGTTTGATGATCCCGATGTGTATATTCCCCAAGGACTGGGCCGCCATGTGACCAAGGGAAGCACCCCCGGTGCTCCTCAGGCAACTCCGGTGGACGAAAGCACCTATACAACACAGGTTCCCGTTCTTTTATATCACCATTTGGCGGAAACAGGGGAGGGGTCCGACATTATTTCCCAGGAACGCTTCCTCTCCCACATGACAGCCTTAAAGGAAAACGGCTACAACACCGTTTTCTTTGATGAGCTTCAAGACTACGTACAATCTGGCACTCCCTTGCCGGAAAAGCCCGTGGTCATTACCTTCGATGACGGATATGAAAGCAATTATACCTTAGCCTATCCCATTTTGAAGGAATACAACATGAAAGCCACCATCTTTGCCATCGGCGTGTCTGTAGGAAAAGACACCTATAAGGACACCAATCAGCCTATGAACCCCCATTTCTCTCTGGAACAAGCCGCAGAAATGGAAGCTTCCGGCCTCATTGACATCCAGAGTCACGGCTACAACATGCACGAGGTAATCGGTCGAGACCAAGAGCCTGTCCGGCGGGGACTCCTGCAAAAAGAGGGAGAATCCGAAGAGGATTATCTCGAATACCTTCAGAAGGACTTTGAGCAGGTCACACAGGCCATTGGAAAGGTTCCCAGTGTCTTTGCCTACCCTTACGGTGCAACCGCTGAGCTGCCCGCTGTGGTCTTACATCAGCAAGGCATCTATGCCACCGTCACAACGGTAGAAAAAACAAATACCCTTGTACAGGGACTGAACCAATCTCTTCTGGAGATGGGACGGTTCTATATGACCGAAGCGGTCACCGCTGAGGAGCTTCTGGCCTTGTTAAACAGCCAATCCTAAAAAGCAATTCCATATTGATTGCAAGCCACAAAACAGCAACGGCAGCATCCGAAAATCGGATGCTGCCGTTTTTATGCGCCCAAATCAGTTCTCAATGATACAAACCGAAATTATGAAGATTTTTGCTCGTCTGCCTGTATTTTGCGGAGCTTTTCGTTCATTTTTTTAACAGAGTTTCTCCACACCAAATACTTTAAATACTTTATAATCCAAATGATAACAAAATAAAAAATAAACCTACTAAAATAGTTCAAAAAACCCATGAGGCTATGCTCCATCCAACTCAGGATATAAGCGGTTGGCAGTGTGACCAAAGAAACAATTAAAAAATAAACGCCCGTTTGCTTTGCAAGACTCCATCGATCCACTTCAAACACAACCGTTCCGGCTGCAAAACTTGCACCAATAACGCCATACAACAGGGTTTGGAGAATAAGCGCATTGATTTCATTCCCCATTGTAGAAACAAGTGCTGGTGTACAGGGGGCGGAGTATGTACCGTCTCCGAAAATATAAGAAGCAATCAGAGAAAGAACATACCCAATGGCAATGCCCACAGGCAACCCTCTAAGTCCACGCAATAATGCTTTCTTTTTCATTTTCATCACCTCATACACCCAGTATTTTTTTAATCCTAGGCACATAACGCCTAGAGACATAGGACGTTGTGCCGTTAATCAGCTTAATGGAAATGGTACCTGTAAGGCTTAAATCAAAGTTTTGGGCCTTTTTCAGATTGATAATCTCAGAATTGGAAATTCGGACAAATCTGTCTTTGCTCAACCGATCCTCCACTTCGTAAAGCCGCAGCCTAAGACTGTAATCTCCCCGGCTTGTCACAGCAACCACCTTTCCGGTATTGGCATAAACACGAATCAAATCATTGGGGTCCAGTATTTCGATTTTGTCGTCCTTAAATCCAGAAATCACAACAGGAGAATCTTCTGATAATTTTTTTATCAGGGCATTGACTTCATCTGTCATTTCCGCAGTAAAGATAACAACCTTCGGTTCCCCACAGGCCGCATCTATTTTTATTTCATATTTCACTGTATCCCCTCCTTGTGGCTTCATTATAGGGAAGGTACTGCCAAACCGCAACTGATTTTCTATAACTGGTTTGATTTCAAACACAGATGGTTCCAAAGGAATCACATCTGCTGTTTTTCCCATACCCGAACATGCACCCTGTGGAAAACTTTTCTTGTTACAGCAATGCTTTTCAAATTTTTTCCACAGGGTACGAAAAATCCGTAGGATTTCCTTCCAGTCTCACAACAAGCAATGTGGTTGCATCTGTTTCCCAAAATTGAAAAGTTTTCCACAGCCCTATGAACAACTTTGTGGACATTTTTTATTTTTCCACAGAAATTTTCTTCAACACCCCCTGTGGAATCGAGTGAAGTTTCAAAGGAAATCCACCATGTGCTTCTTTTCCTTTTTTCCACATGGGCAAAAAAACGGTGCAATCCCAAATCGGGATTGCACCGTAACCATATTGTTTATTCTATTGTTCAAACACAGCCAAGCTCTATTTTTCCCGGGAAATTATTTCTTTTCCAGGACTTCCAGACCGCCCAGATACTTTCTCAGGACCTCAGGAATCACCACAGAGCCGTCTGCTCTCTGGTTCTGTTCCACCATAGCAGGGAAGATTCTGGAGGTAGCCAGACCGGAACCATTCAGAGTGTGAACAAATTCGGGCTTGCCGGTGGCCTCACGGCGGAACCGGATGTTACCACGGCGAGCCTGATAATCCCGGGCATTGGACACGGAGGAAACTTCCTTATAGCCGTTCATGGAAGGAATCTGAATCTCGATGTCATAGGTACGAGCCATGGAGGCGGAGCAGTCGCCTGCTGCCAGCTTCACAGTACGGAAGTGGAAGCCCAAACCCTTCACCAGATTTTCAGCCTTTGCAACCAATTCATCAAATGCTGCATCGGAATCCTCAGGTCTGGTATACTGGAACATCTCAACCTTGTTGAACTGATGGCCTCTTACCATGCCACGCTCGTCGGCACGGTGGGAACCAGCTTCACGACGGAAGCAGGGGGTATAGGAGAAGAATTTCCGGGGCAGTTCGGACTCAGGAAGAATCTCATCCCGGTAAACCGAAGCCAGTGCTGCTTCTGCGGTGGGCAGCATATAATGGATACGGTCGTCTGTGGGGTTGGCAATCTTGTAAACCTCGTCTGCAAACTTGGGGAACTGGCCGGCAGTCTCACCACACTGGTACTCCAACATGTGAGGAGGCAGGATGAACTCATAGCCATCGGCAATGTGGGTGTCAATGAAATAGTTCAGAAGGGCCCACTCCAGACGAGCACCCATGCCCTTGTAGATCCAGAAGCCGGAACCAGCCAGCTTGGTACCACGCTCATAGTCAATGAGACCCAGATCCATACACAGATCTACATGGTGCTTGGGAGTGAAATCAAAGTGATGAGGCTCACCATAATAGCGCAAAGGCTCGTTGTTCTCCTTGCCGCCGGGAGTCAAATCCTCGTCGGGCAGGTTAGGCAGGCTCATCATGCAGGTGCGGTATTCCGCCTCTACAGCATCCAGCTTCACAGCAGCCTCAGAAATAGCGGCTTTCAGCTCACCCATTTCCTTGAAAATAGGGGAGACATCCTCGCCAGCCTTTTTCCTCATGGGAATTTCCTTGGAAATCCGGTTCTGCTCTGCCTTTTTGGTCTCCGTTTCCAGAATCAATGCACGACGCTGTGCATCCAACTCCAGAATACGGTCCACCGTGGCGTCGCAGTCCACTTCCTTTGCCCGAAGACCTGCTTTTACAGCTTCGGGATTGTCCTTAATACGTTTAATGTCTAACATATTCTTTCACCTCTCGGTAGTAGTATTTCCACTTTAGGGTTCTTCGGGAGCTTCTGTCGATTCGGTAGCTTCCGTGGTTTCGGTCGCCTCGGTCGTAGGCTCTGTGGTCTTTTCTACCGGCATTGCTGCCAGAAGCTCCTGATACAGGGCCTTGCCACTCTCGCCCAGAGAATCCTTCTGATCTGCCAGCTTTTTCATGGCAGTTTTGAATTCTTCCGTCTGCTCCTTTTCCAGTGCTCTTTGCGCCTGAATCAGAAGCTCATAAGCCTTGGGGGATTCCTGATTGACTTCCTTCATTTTTCCGATTTCCTTCTGAAGCTCAGTCAATTCGCCCTGCTTATCGGTCAATTCCTTTTCGGTATCCTTCAAAGTGTGCTCCAACTCTTCTTTCTCACTCTTGAGATCTGCCAGATCATTTTGCAGCTCCTGGTTCTTTTCTGCCAACGTCCGATTATCGTCCTGAAGCTGTTCTGCTCTGGACAGAGCATTGGAGGTATTCTTGTGAGCCTGAGAAATATCTCTTTGCTGCACCATGAAAGACAGCAGCACCAATATAAATGCCACGCCAAACAGCAGAGCCAGATAGGTAATCAGGGCTCGCTCCCGCACAGCCGTCTTCTTCTTTACAGGTGCTTCCTTTTTCGGTTCCTGCGCCTGTGCAGCCTCTTCTTTTTCCGGCTCTTCAATCATCTGCGTCACTTTTTTCAAAAGTCCCTGGGAATTTTCTTTGTTTTCTTTATTCATCCCTCTTTGCGCACCTCCTTCGGTAATGTCTGCAACGCCTCATACAGTCGCTGCAAATCTTCCGGACCGTAGAATTCCAGCTCAAAACGGCCTTTCCGCTTTCCGCTGACAATCTTAACGCCACGGCCCAATCGTTTGGAGAGCGTCTTTTCACACTCTGCCAGATAGTCTACTTTTAATACGGTTGGCTCCGGCTGGGGTGTTGCTTCACGGCTCAAATTTCGGCACAGCATTTCCGCCTGTCTGACAGACAAATCCAATGCCGTAATTTTTTGTGCTGCCTCCCGCCGTTTTCTGGGATCTTTCACCGTGAGCACTGCACGAGCATGACCGGGGGAGAGCTTTCCACTGCGAACCATTTCCAGCAGTTCCTCCTCCAACCCCAAAAGACGAAGGGCATTTGCCACGGCAGGACGAGATTTTCCCACCCGGTTGGCCGCTTCCTCCTGGGTAAGGCCATAGTCAGACAGAAGGCTCTGATAGCCCAACGCTTCTTCGACGGGGTTCAGATCCTGACGCTGGAGATTCTCAATCAGTGCCAATTCCATGGCCTTTCGGTCGTCTGCCTCAATCACAAGGACCGGAACTTCCTCAAGTCCGGCAATCCGTGCTGCACGCCACCGCCGCTCACCGGCGATAATCTGATAGTAACCGTTAGGAAGCTCCCGAACGGTCAGAGGCTGCAAAATGCCATGGGTCCCGATGGATTCTGCCAGAGATTGGAGGTCTTCTTCGTTGAAGTCCCGGCGAGGCTGATCGGGATTCGGCTCCACTTTTTGTAAGGGAAGCTTCTTCAATCCGGTTTCTTCTTCCGCCTCCTGGTTGTAGTCACTGAGCAAGGCCCCTAAGCCTCTGCCCAGTCCCTTTTGCACCGCCATGGAATCATCCTTTCCTGATAATTTCTTCCGCCAACTGGGTATAGGCCTGTGCTCCTCGGCTGGAACGATCGTAGGCGCTGACCGGGAGACCATGGCTGGGTGCCTCGGCCAGACGGACATTTCGGGGAATCATGGTGTTAAACACTTTTCCCGGGAAGTGACGGCGTACCTCCTGTGCTACCTGTGCAGAGAAGTTGGTTCTGCCGTCATACATGGTAAGTACAACACCAAAGATGTCCAGTTTTGGGCTAATTCTCTTTTTAATGGCTCTCATGGTCGCCATCAGATCGCTGAGGCCCTCCAATGCGTAATATTCGCACTGCACCGGAATCAAAACTCCATCCGCAGCGCATAGGCCATTGAGGGTTAAAAGCTCGAGAGAAGGGGGGCAGTCAACGAGAATATAATCGTACTGCTCCCGAAGTTTTTCCAATGCGTTCTTTAGCTGATGCTCCCGATCCTGGGCACTAATGAGTTCTACACCGGCACCAGCCAGAGCACTGCCAGAGGGGAGAACCCCTCCGAATTTTGTTTCTACAACGCAGGAAGCAGGATCTACCTGGTTGATGAGCACATCATAAATGGTTTTTCCTGTGCGGTGCTTATCGACGCCCAAGCCTGAGGTAGCGTTGGCCTGGGGATCAAAGTCACACAGAAGCACACGTTTTCCCTGTTCTGTCAGGGCAGCGGTAAGGTTGACAGCCGTAGTGGTCTTACCCACACCGCCTTTTTGGTTTACAACAGAAATAATGCGGCCCATATTGACCTCCTTCCGGGAATTCTATTTCTTGGATTGCGTCCTATATTATAACACAGTCCGTTGGAATTGCAATGGTGAAATCGTTTGTTTCACGTGAAACAAACAGAATTATTTGTTTTTCACATCATCGATAATCAATTCTGTGACGTAATTTTGCCCGATAGAAGGCTTTTTGCTGGGGCCTCCACGCCAAAGCAACAACAGCAAAAGCAAGCACACACAGACCGTTACTAAAATCACACAAGTTGTTTTTAGTCGTTTGCAATGGCGTTGGGACTTTATAAGCATCTCCTCCACCTTCGGGACACGCTTCCGTTCCGGCATGGGCGTATATTCGGGATGGGGCCTCAAAATTAACGGTGTTTCACGTGAAACAGGATCTTGTTTCATTTTCTCTAAACATGTTTCACAGAACACATTTGGGGAATCAATCTCAGTGCCACATTTCAGGCAATGCATATCAGCCACCTCCAATCCTGCTTATTGTACTACAAATTTCTCTCTCCGTAAACCGAAAAAGCGAATTTCTTTGCACCAAACGCACAAAACTTTGCAGTATCTGCCTTCAAAAGGTACTGGAAAAGGGAAGTGGGCTGTAGTATAATAGAGCTACGAATGCAAAGGAGGCTCTCATATGATTGGGACAGAAGAAAAGTTTTCCGCCGCCTGGAAGGCTCAATGGGACAAAATGGAGTCCTTAGGGGTTCCCGCCACTCGAATGCGCCAGCAGGCCGAAACTTTAGGTGCCGTTGCTCTGGCCCGGCGGATTTTATCCGGTCGGAAGTGCAGTGATGGCTTTGACTCCCTGCAAAAGAAAAACCGCCTGGACTTGACCTTGGAAGCTCTGTGTCTGCAAAGTGTCTACGGAGAACTGTTTACCGACGACCAGGCCAATGAAGCTTTGAACCGTCTTATGGAAGCAGGCTATTCCTTCCGATAAACCGAACTTATAAGGAGGTATAACGATGAAAACGTATACTGTTGCTATTTTGGGCGCCACCGGCGCTGTAGGCCAAGAAATGAAAAAGCTCCTGGAAGAGCGGAATTTCCCCGTTGGAACTCTGAAACTCCTTGCCAGTGCCCGGAGTGCAGGCAAAGAAGTACTCTTCCGTGGAAAGCCCATTGTGATTGAAGAAGCCCGGGAAGAAGCATTCCAGGGTGTCGATATTGTGTTAGGTGCCGCCGAAAATGATATTGCTATGCAGTTTGCCCCGGCAATCAAGGCCGCCGGTGCAGTGTTCGTTGACAATTCCAGTGCGTTCCGACTGGACCCCAATGTTCCTCTGGTGGTTCCTGAGGTCAACGGCGAAGATGTGAAGCACCACAACGGCATCATTGCAAATCCCAACTGCTCCACCATTATCACCCTGACCGCTGTTGCTGCCCTCAATCGGCTGTCTCCCATTCAGACCATGGTGGCAAGCACTTATCAGGCCGTTTCCGGTGCAGGCGTTGCAGGTATTTCTGAGCTGCATCAGCAGGTTTCCGATCTGGAAGCAGGGAAGGAAGCTCAGGTCAAGACCTTTGCTCACCAGATTGCATTTAATCTGATTCCCCAGATTGGCGGCGAACAGTATGAAGGCTATACCAGTGAGGAAATGAAGCTGCAAAATGAGGGCCGGAAAATTCTCCATCTGCCTGAAATGAAAGTAAGCTGCACCTGTGTCCGTGTGCCTGTGGTTCGCAGCCACTCCATTTCCGCAACGATGACCTTCCAGAATCCTATTGCCGTAGAGCAGGCCAGAGCCGCCATTGCTACTGCACCCGGCTGCAAGCTGGTAGACGACTTGAAGCACAATCAGTATCCCATGCCTTTGGATACTTCCGATCAGGATTTAGTTTGGGTTGGACGGATTCGCCCGGACCTCACCAATCCCGGCGGCATTACTCTGTGGTGCTGCGGCGACCAGGTGAGAAAGGGTGCCGCTACCAACGCTGTGCAGATTGCAGAGCTGTTGATTCAGTAACCAGCCAAGATTTTCATATCCCCTGTGGACAAACGTGGCAGTCTCCCGTTTTTGAGAGACTGCCACGTTTTTTAGAAAATTCAAATATTAACCATGAGAATTCAACAACCCCTGTGGACAAAAAATCACCTCTGCTTTTGTGGCAGAGGTGATTTTTCTATGTTATAGGTCTCTTGCTACGCCGTCATCGGCCTTGGTCAAGTTGGAGTTGGAAATCAGTTTTCTGGGACAAACATCCACGCACAGTCCGCAGTTGTCACACAGATCATAGTCAATCACTGCCAGATTCCGTTCCACCTTAATGGCTCCCTTGGGACAAATCTTTTCGCACTTACTGCAACCAATGCAGCCAATGTCACAGCCACGAAGGGTCACAGAGCCACGGGCATTGGAGGAACAAGCCACGGTGATATTCACGCCATAATGGACCGGAACGATAATATTTCGGGGACAGGCCGCTGCACAGCTCATACAGCCTGTACACTTATCCGGGTCCACCTTAGCAACGCCGTCTACCAGATGAATGGCATCGAATTTACAAGCCGCCACACAATTGCCAAAGCCCAGACAGCCAAACTTACAAATCAGAGGGCCACGGCCTGCCACTTTCGTAGCAGCAACGCAATCATGGATACCTTCGTAGACACCCTTATCCCGGGCAGTGGTGCCGGCACAGCGGACAAATGCCACCTGACGGGCCACTTTTTCTGCCTTGGTTCCCATGATTTTTGCCATCTTTTCGGCACACTCCTCGCCACCTGCAATACACAGGCCGACCGGAGCTTTTCCGTCCAGAACTGCCTGAGCGTAGGCTCCGCAGCCGGAAAAGCCGCAGCCACCGCAGTTTGCACCGGAAAGACATTCCTGTAACGGCTCCAATCTGGGGTCCGTCTCCACATAAAAGACCTTACTGGCCACCGCCAGTACCAGTCCAAAAATCAGAGCCAGACCGCCCAACACTGCTACCGCAATTAAAATATCCATGGTAACTCCTCCTTAAAAGACCTTGAGGCCGGAAAAGCCCATAAAGGCCAGGGCCAGCAGGCCCGCAGAAATCAGGGCGATTGGGAAGCCCTTAAAGCTTTCCGGGCACTCTGCTTCCTCCACACGCTGACGCACAGAGGAGAACAGGACAATGGCCAGCGTGAAGCCCAGACCGCCGGTAAAGCCATAGACCAGCGATTCCAGGGGGCCGTATTTCAACTGAATATTCAGCAGTGCAACACCCAGAACCGCACAGTTTGTTGTGATCAGGGGCAGATAGATGCCCAATGCCTGATACAAGGTAGGAACACTCTTTTTCAGGAACATTTCCACTACCTGAACAATGGAGGCGATAATCAGGATGAAGGCTGCTGTCTGCATATAGCTCAGGTCAAGAGGGGAGAGAATCCAATGGTCCACCGCCCAAGTGGCCAGAGAAGCAATGGTCATAACAAAGGTAACGGCAACGCCCATGCCCAGAGCTGTGTCGGTTTTCTTGGAAACGCCCATAAACGGGCAGATGCCTAAAAATTTCACCAGAATAAAATTGTTGGTGAGAATGGCACCCAATGCAATGGCAAGCAGGGAAGTCACACTCATGCCGCTGCCTCCTTTCTCTTTGCTGCCTCTTTCTCACGCTGGCGGTTATCCAAGTGCTTGGTGAGCCACTGGGAGAAGGCGATGAGAATACCCAGCGTAAGGAATCCGCCGAAGGGGAGAATCATCATCATAGCCGGATACTGTTCCGGAATAATCCGGATACCGGCACCGCCATTGAGAAGTCCGGCACCAAAGGTGCCGCTGCCCAAAAGCTCACGGAAAATGCACATGACCACAAGGGCGATGGTGTAGCCCAGGCCTTGGGTCAGACCATCCACCAGAGAGGCCACAACGCCGTTTTTCGAGGCAAATGCTTCTGCACGGCCCAGAATAATACAGTTAACTACGATTAGGGGAATGAACACGCCCAGATTGCTTGAAAGCTCCGGCAAAAACGCCTGAAGCAGCAAATCGACCATGGTCACAAATCCTGCAATAATTACCACATAAGCGGCAATTCGGATACTGCTGGGAATCACCTTCCGCAGAAGGGAAATAATCACATTGGAGCACATGAGAATGAGCGTTACAGACAAGCCCATGCCGAGGCCATTAAAGAGCGTCGTAGTAATGGCCATCGTGGAGCACATGCCCAAAAGCTGCACCAATACCGGGTTTTTGGTCAGCAGACCTTCTTTTAATTGCTTCCGAAACTTCATTTCTCAGCCCCTCCTTCCATATCACTCCAGCTTGCCAGAGCAGCATTCACGCCGTCACACACCGCCCGGGAGGTGACGGTAGCACCGGTGAGCGCATCGATCTGGCCCCCGTCCTTGGTCACTGCCACGGCCTCATCAGCTCCCACAAATTGATTTCGGAACCCTTCCTTTGTAGCATTTGCGCCCAAACCACTGGTTTCGCCGTGGCTCACGACTTCCACACCGGTAACGGCTCCGTCCTTGCTGACTCCCACCATGAGGTGAATTTCTCCACCATAGCCGCTGGGGGTCACTTCAAACACATAGCCTTGGGTGGTGGTGTAGACCTGCTGGATCAGTCCCGATTCATCCGGGTAAGTTTCCAGCTTTTCCTGCACCTGCTCCCCTTGGGGCACCACCCGAAGCAGGGCCTCTTCCGTTTTTCTGGCCTTTTCCGCCGCAATGCGGTCTTTTGTAATCAGGTTGACCCCTGCCAGCAGACCTGCAATCACGGCAGCAATGACAAACAGGGTCAAAACGGTCTGAACAGCCGAACATTTTTTATTCATTGCTTTCCCTCCTTTTTGGTCACGCCAAAGCGATGGGGACGGCCTACCCGATCCAGAAGAACCACACAGGTGTTCATAATCAGAATGGCGTAGCTGACGCCCTCCGGGTAAGAGCCAAAATATCGGATTACAACCGTAATCACGCCGCAGCCCAGACCAAAGAGAATCTGGCCCATGCCTGTAATGGGGGTGGTTACATAGTCGGTTGCCATAAACCAGGCACCCAGCATCAGGCCGCCGGACAATAGCTGACTCAGCATCCAAACAAGTCGGTCGTTTCCTCTGGGGAACAGGAAGGTCAGAACGGCCACCGTGCCAAGGAAGGACAGGGGAATTCTCAGAGTAATTACCTTGCGAATCACCAGATACAGGCCGCCAATAAGAAGCAGCAGAGCGGAAATTTCGCCCATGGAGCCTCCTACTTTACCGAGGAACAAATCCATCAAAGATTCCTGAGGAAGTGCTCCGGTGTGCATACTGTTGAGGGGCGTTGCGGTGGTCACTGCATCTACTGCACGGAAAACTCCAGGCCGTGTGCCATTGTCCACCCAAGTGGTCATAACCACAGGCCAAGACAAAAGGAACGCTCTTGCAGCCAGAGCCGGGTTCATAAAGTTTTTGCCGATGCCGCCAAAGAGCTGCTTAACCACTACAATGGCGAAAAAGTCTCCCACGAGGATGGTCCAATAGGGAATGGTCACAGGACATACAAACGCAATCAAAAGACCTGTCACTACACTAGACAAGTCTCCCACAGTGTTGTCCAACTTCATCATTTTTCGGTAGGCCCATTCAAAGAACACCGAGCCTGCCACAGAAACCGCAGCTACCGTTAAAGCCCGGAATCCAAACATCAGCACAGCCCAAACCAGTGCCGGCATCAGGGCAATGATTACATCCAGCATCAGCCGCCAGGTTCGATTGGGACCATGGATATGGGGCGAGCTGGAAACGGTGAGTTCATAGAAATATTTTACTTTACCTGCCATTGTTTCCCCTCCTTACTTTTTCGGTGGCTCTGCATTGCGGAGCTTCTGTTTTCCGGTACGGATGCTGTGAACCAGAGGAAGACAGCCAGGACAGGTATAGGCACAGGAGCCACACTCTACACAATCCATAATGTTTTGTGCCTTGAGCTCTGCGATGTCACTTCGCCGCTCTGCGCTGTAGAGCTTCAGGGGCATCAGATGCATGGGGCAGACGCTAACGCACTTACCACACCGAATACAATGGGGATGTTCGTCCAGGTACTTGTTTTTACTGCCCAGAATGGTAACGGCGTTGGTACCCTTGGTAACCGGAACCGCCAAGTCAAACTGTGCAAAGCCCATCATGGGGCCGCCGGAAAGAACCTTGTAGGGATTTTCCGCAAAACCCACAGCGTCCACCATATCGGTGAAGGGGGTCCCCACAGGAACCATCAAGTTTCGAGGTCCCATGGCAATATCACCGGAAACCGTGACCACTCGCTGTACCAGGGGCATTCCGTCCCATACGGCATCTGCGATTGCGGCACAGGTTGCCGTATTAAACACAGCACATCCCACCTGAGCCGGAAGTCCGCCGGGAGGAACCTGCCGCCCGGTGATTGCCTGTATCAGTTGTTTTTCAGAGCCTTGGGGGTATCTGGGGCGCAGAGACCGTATGGTAATGCCGGGGTGATCCGGAAGCTCCTGGGTCACTTCCCGAATGGTGGTTTCCTTATCCGCCTCAATGCCGATGACGGCTTCCTTTAGACCCAGAATTTTCATGACAATTTCCATGCCTGCCAGAACCTTGTCGCTGTGTTCCCGCAGAAGCCGCTCGTCTGCGGTTATGTAAGGCTCACACTCGGAGGCGTTGACAATCATGGTATCTACCTTGCCAATGCCGGACGAAAGTTTTACGTTGGTAGGGAAGGTGGCACCGCCCATACCCACAATTCCTGCTTCCCGGATGATTCCGATTAAATCCTCCGGTGTCAGATCGTCAATGGTCTTACGACGTTGAATCTCAGGGCAGAGGGTCTCTTGCATATCGTTTTCAATGACCACGGACAACACGGTGGTGCCGTTTGGATGGGGGCGAGGCTCGACGGCCTTCACCGTACCGGACACAGATGCATGAACCGGGACGCACAAGCCCGGTCCGTCACCGATTTTCTGTCCAATGTCTACATGGTCACCCTTGGAAACCAAAGGCTTACAGGGTGCGCCAATGTGCTGGGACATGGGGATTACTACCACCGCCGGTGGGGGAAACGGTTTGATTTTCCGATCCCTGGTGAGAGACTTTTGTCCACGGGGATGGATACCGCCATAAAAAGGAACTGCCATAAGCAATCGTCACCTCTCAAAAAAATAAACGCAGTATCGTTTTCTAGCTTCTCTGTAGCACAAGAGATTCATAGAAACACTATACTGCGTTTTGACATTTTTGTAAACCACTTTTTGATATTTTACACAAAAAGTAGGTCTATATCGATACTTATTTACACATTTCATGCCAAGGATATCCGTCCGGGGGATCTGCCCGAAAACAAATGGGTTTCTGGGTTGTGGGATGCACAAAGGACAAACTATGAGACCACAGTGCAATGGGGCATTGGTCCTCCAGCAGGCTGTATTTTCGGTCTCCCACCAAGGGCAGTCCACGGCTGGAAAACTGTGCTCGGATCTGATGCGTCCGTCCCGTCTCCAAATGAATGAGCACCTGAGACAGGGGACCACGATGCAAAACCCGATAGGTCAAAATGGCCTCCTGAACATCCTTTCCCGGCTGTGTTACTACATACGTTTTCCGTTCCGGCTTATTTCTCAGGAGCAAATCCCGGTATTCTCCCGCATCCTCCTGGGGGCAGCCATGCACCACAGCCAAATATTCCTTGTCGAATGTACGGTCCCGAATCTGGGCTGACAAATTTGAAGCTGCCGCAGGTGTCCGGGCCAGCACCATAAGGCCGCTTACCACCCGGTCCAGCCGATGGACGGTGCGGACACAGGCCTTTTCATCTCCCAGCTGTGTTCGGAGCAAAGAGGGGAGACCGCCAGGCTCGTCCGTGGACAAAACTCCTGCGGGCTTGATGCAGACCAAAATATCTTCATCTGCATAGACGATGGAAATAGGCTCCATAAACAATTCCTTTCCCGTAAAAGAAAAGGGGGCCAAAGCCCCCCTTTCTTCCGAATTAAGCACTTTCTTTCACAATGACGAAACCATCGACCAGGTTTGCTTCCTGGAGGGTTCCTTCGATTGCCATTGTATGCTCCATGAGGTCTGTGAGGACCACACAGCCATCCTTGCACTCCACACGCATCACATTGCGCATCAGGAGAGTCTCAGGGGACTGGGTATTCTTGTAAACAGTAGAAAGACACATAGCAATTCTCCTTACTTTGCCAGGGACTGCAGCACCATAGACAGGCGCATATTGCCCTTTTCAAAATCCGATACAGCCTGCATGACCTGCTCATAGGCCATCTTTTCTCCTGCTGCATCCAACTGCTTGGCCAGATTGGCCAGCTCCTGTGCGTGGGAGGCATTGTGGCCCACCATGTACTTCATAAGAGCGGTCAGCTCCTCCATGGGAGTATGCTCGCAGTTGCCGCAGCATCCGCACTCACTGCCGTGGCAGTGCTCGTGGTCGTGATGGTGGTGCTCACCGCAGGAGCCCACATGTTCGTGATCCATATGCATAAGGACACTCCTTTCAGCCGCAAAAGCGGTTATCAATTTATGTCTATTATACAGCACCCTCAGGCATTCTGTCAAAGAAAATCTACTGAAAACCTCTATGGAAAAGGGCTGTCTCAAGCCGAGACAGCCCTTTTTATGATTTATAAAAGCTTATTCCTGTTCCAAAGCCATAACCTTGTCCACCCGGCGCTGATGTCTGCCGCCTTCAAAGTCGGTACTCAGGAAGGTGTCCACGATTTCCAGAGCCAGCTTTTCGCCTACCACACCGGCACCCATTGCCATCATATTGGCATCATTGTGCTGACGGGTGAGACGTGCACACATAAGATCAGAAAGCAGAGCACAGCGAATGCCCTTGACCTTATTGGCTGCAATGGAAACGCCAATGCCAGTGGTGCAGATTACGATACCACGATAGTTGGTGCCGTTTGCAACGGATTTGGCAGCAGCTCCAGCAAAATCGGGGTAGTCGCAGCTGTCTTCCGTGTGGGTACCAAAGTCCTCTACTTCATGCCCTTGAGCTGTAAGATGCTTCTTTACTGCCTCTTTCAGAGCCAGACCGCCGTGATCACAAGCCAAAGCAATTTTCATATGAACATTCCTCTTCTTTCTGATTTTTTAAGTAATTACAAACCCACCGTTTACCGGCAGGACTTGTCCGGTTACAAACTGGGAATCTGCCAGATACAGCATGGCCTGGGCCACATCCTCCGGTGTACCGTTTCGCTCCAAGGGGGTCTCCTCCCGCAGCTGCTCCAGAATTTCCGGCGTCACATTGGACACCATATCCGTCAGAATGACACCGGGCGCAATGGCGTTGACCCGGATGCCAGACGGCCCCAGCTCCTGTGCCAAAGCCTTGGTAAAGCCCAGGACCGCCCCCTTAGAGGCAGAGTAGGCCACTTCACAGGAAGCTCCCACCTGTCCCCACATGGAGCTGACATTGATGATACAGCCCCTGTGGTGCTTCAGGAACAACGAAGTCGCCTCCTGTACACACAGATACATTCCCCGGACATTCACCGCAAAGATTCGATCCCAGACCTCCACAGGGGTCTGCGACAGCAGTCCATAGTGCGTAATCCCGGCATTATTGATGAGAACATCCAGTTCTTTGATATTCGCAAATGCAGCTTTCACCGCTTGAGGATCTGCCACATCCACACACACTGCGGCAGCTCCCGTCTCCTTGGCAACTTTCTGGGCTGCCTCATGGTTTTTTTCATAAAAAAAGGTGACCTGATCCCCACGGCTGGCAAAGGCCCGTACAGCGGCCGCACCAATGCCTCGGGAACCACCCGTAATCAAAACCGAAGCCATAATATCCTCCCAACAAATGCAAACAGGGCTGCCAGAAAAAGCCATATGGCTTTCCGGACAGCCCTGATTTCTTACCGACGACGGCTCTTCGTGCGGTGGTCCGCATACTGCCGCATAGAAGAAATCTTGCTGTCAGACTCGGACATAAATTGCTTCAGCCGCTCCTCAAAGAGCTGGTCCGAAGACTTGGCCACAGTGGCCTGAGTGGGAGTCGCCTGTGCAGGGGCAGGGCGGCTCTGACGGGGGCGATCGTTGCTGCCACCGAAGTTGTTATTCCGGGGCCGGTCATTGTTTCCGAAATGATTGTTGCGGGGGCGATTCTGCGGGGCGGGCTTGGGCTCCAGGCGCTTAATAGACAGGTTGATCTTACCTGCGGGGTCGATGGCAATGACCATGACCTTTACGTCCTGTCCCTCGGTCAGATGCTGGCGAATATCGCTGACATAGGCATTGGCCACCTCAGAAATATGTACCATGCCTGTCTTATTCTCCGGCAGTGCGATGAATGCGCCGAAATTGGTAATGCTCTTTACCTTACCTTCGATGATAGCTCCAACTGTTAACTCCATACTGCGAAACTTGTCCTCCTAAAAAATACAAACGCGCTATATTTACTCTCCGACGTCGGAGAAAATGACTTCACCGTTTTCCACCAAGCCCAGCATGTCTCGAGCGATTTTCCGAACGCTTTCGTCGGAGCCCAAGGCTTCGATGTCGGTTCGAAGATCCTGATTTTCCTGTCTGACCTGTGCCACCTTTTTGGACAGAGCTTGGGCCTGTGCCTCGTTTTCTCGAATCTGTGCCCGTTGGGACATCAGGACAAAGACAGAGGACCCCACCACCAAACACACCAGCAGCTTGGTCATGAGACTGGATCTGCGAAACTTTACGGGTAACTTCATATTGACTCCCTCCAGAGTGGGCGACTGGGCGCCTGCTATTGACTATTC
>CAUWEI010000037.1:0-28212 GCA_963557675.1 uncultured Oscillospiraceae bacterium
GGGAGGAACCGGCATTGAACGAGAATCGTAAGACCCCAGTAATTTCCCAGGAGCAGCTGGATCAGCAGTATGCCCTGTGCGCCCGTGTGGCGGAATATTGGCGCAGCCGTGGGCAGAGTCCCGTGGCCTATGTAGAAACCTATGGCTGTCAGCAGAACGAAGCGGATTCGGAACGAATCCGTGGCCTGTTGTCTCAGTGCGGCTACGGCTTTGCCGATCAGGCAGAGGGTGCAGACGTCGTAATTATGAACACCTGCGCCATTCGGGAACACGCAGAACAGCGTGTATTCGGCAATCTGGGTGCCCTCACCCATACAAAACGCCGCCATCCCGGTCAGAAAATTTTCCTCTGTGGCTGTATGGCTGGGCAAACCATAGTTACAGACCGGATTAAAAAGAGCTATCCCCATGTGGACGGCGTTTTCTCTACCCACCATCTGTGGCAGCTTCCTGAGATTTTGTACCGGGTTCTTACCACAGGAAAACGGACCTTTTTCATTGAAGACGAGCCTGGTTCTGTGGCAGAAGGTCTGCCCGTTCGCCGGGACAACAACCTGAAAGCCTGGGTCTCTATCATGTACGGCTGCAACAACTTCTGCACCTACTGCATCGTCCCCTATGTCCGAGGCCGGGAACGGAGCCGAGAGCCGGAGGAAATTCTGGCAGAGTGCCGGGAGCTGGTGGCACAGGGCTATAAGGACATCACCCTTCTGGGCCAGAACGTAAACTCTTACGGCAAGGATTTGGGAAAAGGCATGGACTTTGCCGATCTTCTGGAACAAATCGCCCAGATTCCCGGCGACTTCTTGATTCGCTTTATGACCAGTCATCCCAGAGATGCAGGTCCGAAGCTCTTTGACGTTATGGCAAAGTATCCCAGAATCGCCAAGCAGCTTCACTTGCCGGTCCAGTGCGGCAATGACCGGGTTCTCAAGGCCATGAACCGCCACTATGACCGGGCCAAATATATGGATTTGGTGCGCTACGCCAAAGAAAAAATGCCCGATCTGGTGCTCACCTCTGATATTATTGTCGGTTTCCCCGGCGAGACCGAGCAGGAATTTGAAGATACCCTGTCCCTTATTGAGGAAGTGGGCTACGATGCCCTGTTTACCTTCATCTACTCCCCCCGTCCCGGCACTCCCGCCGCAGAACTGCCCGATCCTGCCACCAAGGCAGAGAAAAACGCCTGGTTTGATCGGCTTTGCACCCTGCAAAACAGCATTTCCGAGAAAAAGCACAAAGCCTATATCGGAACCTCCTGCCGGGTTCTCATTGACGGTGTAGACGGAGATCTTCTCACCGCCCGTACCGAAGGCGGCCGTCTGGTTCGTCTGGCAGGAAGCCCGGATCTTATTGGACAGTTCCGCAATGTTACCATTACCGGTTCCAATACTTGGAGCCTCATTGGTGAACTGAAAGAGTAATTTTACGTTTACGATAGAAAGTGAGAATCGCCATGGCCACTGAACTTACCCCCATGATGAAGCAGTATCTGGAAATCAAGTCCCGGAATCAGGACTGTCTGCTGTTCTTCCGTTTGGGGGACTTCTATGAAATGTTCAATGAGGATGCAAAGCTGGTTTCCAAGGAGCTGGACCTCACCCTCACCACCCGGGATCGGGGTAAAAAAGAGGAAGATCAGACTCCCATGTGTGGAGTCCCCTACCATTCTGCGGAAAGTTACATTGCACGACTGGTGGCCAAGGGATATAAAATTGCCATCTGTGAGCAGACCGAGGACCCGGCTACAGCCAAAGGGTTGGTAAAGCGGGACATTGTCCGCATTGTGACCCCCGGCACCGTAACGGAAAGCTCCATGCTGGACGAAAGCCGAAACAACTATATGGCCTGTCTGTATGGTGAGCTGGGCCGGTATGGTCTGTGCTTCTGCGATGTTTCCACCGGTGTCTTTTATGCCACCAGTGCCGCAGGTGCTGACGGCCCCAGTCGGATTTCCGCTGAATTGGGTCGTTTCTCTCCCAGAGAGGTGATACGTGGCGGCGAAACCGAGGACGAAGAAATTCTTTCTACCCTCTATAAGCGTCTGGAATGTTGCGTGACCGCCGGAAATGAAGCTTTGTTCCGGGAGGAAGAGGATGCCGCCGCATTGGAGCAGCACTTCGGAACCGATTTGGCAGAGCTTGGCATCAGCGGTCAACCGGAAGTCATCATCGCCTGCGGTGCTCTTCTGCGAACCTTAAAGGACGTGCAGAAAAGTGATCTGTCCCACATCCGTCATCTGGAATACTACACCACAGGCCGTTTTTTGGAACTGGACCTTACCGCCCGGCGAAATCTGGAACTGACCGAAACTCTCCGGGATAAATCCAAGCGTGGCAGTCTGTTGGGCGTGCTGGATAAAACCAAAACTGCCATGGGCGGTCGTCTGCTTCGTTCCTGGTTGGAAAAGCCCCTGTTGGACCCCGTCGAAATCAATCGCCGCCAAAGTGCCGTGGAAGAACTGGTGACCAATCCGGTCATTCGTGGTGAGTTGGAGGACTGCCTGAAACAAATAACCGACTTGGAACGTGTTATGGCTCGAGTGATTACCGGCTCTGCCAACGGTCGGGATCTTCTGAGTCTGGCACAGGGCTGCACTCCCCTGCCGGAGCTGAAAGAGCTGGTAGGACGTTTGGACAGCCCGCTTATGAAGCGGATTGCTAATACAATAGACGATCTACAGGACTGCCACAATCTCATTACCAAGGCATTAGTAGATGAACCTCCCTTCACCATTCGAGAGGGCGGTCTCATCCGTCCCGGTGCAGACCCGGAGATTGACCGTATCCGTGACATTATGAATGGCGGCACCGGCACCATTGCCGGAATCGAAGCCAGAGAACGGGAACGCACCGGAATCCGCACCTTAAAAGTAGGATACAACCGAGTTTTCGGCTATTATATTGAAATTTCCAAATCTTTTCAGGATCAAGTGCCTGAAGATTATATCCGCAAGCAGACCCTGGCCAACTGTGAGCGGTACATCACCCCAGAGTTAAAGGAACTGGAATCTACCATTTTAACGGCAAAAGACCAGATTACCACCTTAGAATACAACTTCTTTGTCCGCCTTCGGGAATTTGTGGCAAAGCAGTCCCAGCGGGTAAAGGATACCGCCACCGCCGTTGCAGCCGCCGATGTGCTGTGTTCTCTTGCTGCTGTCGCAGCCCAGAGAGGCTATTGCCGCCCGGAAATCACCTCTGGGCAGGAAATCCAAATCACAGACGGCCGCCATCCTGTGGTGGAACAGATGCTCAAAGACAGCCTCTTTGTTCCCAATGATACCGACCTTGGCACAAACGGCACACAGGTTGCCATTATCACCGGCCCCAACATGGCAGGTAAATCCACCTATATGCGTCAGGTAGCTCTGATTGTCATTATGGCCCAGATGGGTTCCTTTGTCCCGGCCCGGTCTGCTCGACTGGGTATTGTGGACCGGGTCTTTACCCGAATCGGTGCCAGTGATGACCTGTCCTCCGGGCAGTCCACCTTTATGGTGGAAATGAACGAGGTGGCCCAGATTCTGAAACACGCCACCGCAAGAAGTCTTCTCATTCTGGACGAAATCGGCAGAGGTACTTCCACCTTTGACGGCATGGCCATCGCCCGGGCCGTACTGGAACACGTCGCCAACCCCCGGAAGCTGGGTGCAAAGACCCTTTTTGCCACCCACTACCACGAACTGAGCGACATTGAAGGTCAGCTTTCCAATGTTAAAAATTATAATATCGCTGTGAAAAAGCGTGGAACACAGATGATTTTCCTTCGTAAAATCATCCCCGGCGCAGCCGATGAATCTTACGGCGTCGAAGTTGCCAACTTGGCAGGGCTTCCCGCCTCCGTCATCACCAGAGCCAGACAGCTTCTAAAGGAGCTGGAATCTCAGGCTCCCGCACAGGCTGCCCCCAAGGCAGAAAAAGAGCCGGATCAGGTTTCCATGCTGGATATGTCGGCGCAATCCCTGTGCCAGGAGTTGGAGAAGATTTCCGTGGAAACTCTTACCCCCATTGAGGCTCTAAACACCCTGTATCGGCTGAAACAGATGCTGTAACATTGGGAGAAACTTATGAATGAATCAAAACGCTTATCGATTTCTATGACCACCAGAGAGCTTGTCCTGGGGTGGCTGTATGTGCCCATTCAGTTGGTCTTTCTGGTGCCGCTGTTAGATATGCTCTTTCGGTATATGAAATGGCCTCTGGACTCTTCCAATGGAGTGGTCTGGTTCAATGGTGCCTATTGGGCCATCAATTTTCTAGCCACCGTTCTCATTTACCACCGGTTTCTGGGACAGTCTCTCGTCCACGTCCGCAAGCACTTTGTGGGCCTTGTGGAGGCCGTTGTTCTGGGACTGGTCATGTACCGGGCTATGGAATGGGGTATTTCCTGGTGCATCCGACTTTTGAAGCCCGCTTACCAGAATATCAATGACGCTTCCATTGTGGATATGGCACGGGCCAATCCCACCATCATCCTCATTGGTACTGTTTTTCTGGTTCCAGTTGCGGAAGAATCCATTTTCCGGGGCCTGATTTTCCGAGGTTTCTTCCAGAAAAGCAGACTTGCTGCCTATCTGGTATCTACGATTTTGTTTAGTTTTCTCCATGTTTACGGCTATATCGGCACTTATCCCGCAACTGAGATTTTGATTCACTCTCTGAGCTACCTCCCCGCAGGTATTGCTCTGGGCTGGGCCTATGAAAAGGCAGACACCATTCTGGGTCCTATTCTTATGCACACCATCATCAACGCTGTTGCTTTCAGCGTTCTTACCTAAAAGGAGTTTTCTTATGGCGAACATCATCCAGCTTTCCCCTCATATTGCAAACCTGATTGCCGCCGGTGAGGTAGTGGAGCGACCTGCCTCCGTGGTGAAAGAGCTGGTGGAAAACGCCGTGGATGCAGGAGCCACCAAAGTGACTGTGGAACTCCGTGGTGGCGGTATGACCTTCCTGCGAGTCACAGACAACGGCTGCGGCATGAGCCGGGAGGACGCCAGAACCGCCTTTTTGCGCCATGCCACCTCCAAGCTCCGCTGTGCGGAGGATTTGGGTGCCATTGGGACCATGGGCTTTCGTGGAGAGGCTTTAGCTGCCATTTCCTCTGTGTCCCGAATCGACCTGCTCACCAAAACCCGGGGCGAAGTGGAAGGTGTGAGCCTCCATCTGGAAGCTGGCACCATTACCGAGGAATCCGAAGCCGGATGTCCCGAAGGTACCACCATCATCATTCGGGATTTGTTTTTCAACACCCCGGCACGGATGAAGTTTATGAAGCAGGACTCAGTGGAGGCCGGTGCTGCCGCCGGTACGGTACAGCGGCAGGCTTTGGCCCATCCTGAGGTGGCCATCCGTTTCCTTCGGGACGGAAAAGAAATTCTAAACACCCCCGGCGATGGTCAGCTTCTATCTGCCATGGCCGGAGTCTATGGGCGAGAAGCCGCCTCTATGGTTCCCGTGGAAAGCCACTGGGAGAAAAATACCGTCACCGGCTTTGTCTCCAAGCCCACACAGGCCCGACCCAGCCGAACCCATCAGGTCTTTTTTGTCAATGGTCGGCCTGTAAAATCCAAGCTGCTCCAATCTGCACTGGAAGAAGCTTATCGGAACCAAATGATGGTGGGAAAATTCCCTGCCTGTGTGCTCCATCTACAGCTTCCTCCCAACCGGGTGGATGTAAACGTCCATCCTGCCAAAACAGAAGTAAAGTTTCTTTCGGAGCGAGAAGCCTTCGACTGTATCCACTATGGAGTTCTGGCGGCTCTCAATAAGACACAGGACCGCCCCGACCTGCATCTGGGAAAGACTTCCGGTGCAGTTCCCGTGCAGCCCAACCCGGAAAGCACTTTCCGCACTATGACCGTCCCTCAGTATAAGGAATTTACAAAGATTTTGAACAACGCCCCCAAGCCGGAGCCGAAACAGGCACAGGCTACCCTGGAGGCACTGCGGATGTCGCAGCCTGTAACCATCCCGGTTTCCAAATCTGCCCCTGTGGAAATTCCTCCTGCTTCTTTTGTTCCAAAAGCCCCTGTTTCCCCTTTGCCGAAACCGGAGCCTGTTTATACCGGTTTGATTCCCTCGGACGAACCGGCCCCCAATCCCGTCGTCATCCCTATGGAGGAACCGACCGCCAAGCCTGTGGAGCATTTCGCAGAGAAGAAACAGCCGGAACCCATTCCGGAAGTACCGGAGCTTCCGCAAGAGCCGGAACAGGTTGCACTTCCCATGCCGGAGGAACTTCCCTTTACGGTACTGGGCGAGCTGTTCAACACCTATATTGTGGTGCAGCAGGGGGAGGACGCTTTCCTCATTGACAAACACGCCGCTCACGAGCGAGTGCTGTTTGAAAAACTGCGAGCCCAGAAACGGGAAATTGCCTCCCAAACTCTTTTGGAGCCTCAGGTCTGCCGTCTGGGCGCAGAGGCTACCGCCGAAATTCTGACCCAGAACGCTTTGGTAGAAGAATTGGGGTATGAGGTAGAGGAATTCGGAGAAGGAACTTTGCTTCTTCGCCAGATTCCCATGGATATTTCCCCCGATCAAGCCGTGGAATGTCTTGCCGATTTGGCGCAGGACCTTCTTACCGGATGCCAGGAGGACCGGGACACCATCCGGGACAATATTCTGCACACTATGGCCTGTAAAGCCGCCATCAAAGCCGGCTGGCACACGGACCCCTTGGAGCGTGAAGCTCTGGTGCGTCAGGTGTTGAGCCGGGAAGACTTAAAATACTGCCCCCACGGCCGTCCCATCTGCGTACATCTCAGCAAGCAGATGCTGGAACGGCAGTTCGGACGGGCCTGAGGAGGAACTTCATGGATAAAATGATCTGTATTGCCGGCCCCACCGCATCAGGCAAGACAGACCTGGCAGTCTGGCTGGCCAGAGAGCTGGGCGGCGAGGTTGTCTCCTGCGACTCCATGCAGGTCTACCGCCGTATGAACATCGGCACCGCAAAACCCACCAAAGAAGAAATGCAGGGAATCCCCCACCATATGCTGGACATTGTGGACCCCGGGGAGCCCATGTCGGTTGGAAAATTCACAGATCTGGCTTCTCCTATTGTGGAAGACATTTTACGCCGTGGAAAGGTTCCCATTTTAGCAGGCGGCACCGGTCTTTACATGGATGCGCTGGTAAGAGGCAACGACTTTGCCCCCATTCCTGCCACAGGCTGCCGTCAGCAGCTTCAAGCCAGAGCCAAGGAAGAAGGAATTCTGCCTCTTTTGGAGGAGCTTCGTCAAGTAGACCCGGATTCTGCACAGCGGCTCCACCCTGCCGATGAAAAACGAATCATCCGTGCTTTGGAGGTCTATCAGGAAACCGGAAAAACTCTCACGCAGCACAACTGGGAAACCCAGCAAATCCCCCCTCGTTACAGCCCCTGTTGGCTGGGTCTGGACTTTTATGACCGGGCCGATCTATACGAGCGGATTGACCTGCGTGTGGACAAGATGTTGGAAATGGGACTGTTGGAGGAAATCCAAAGTCTTTTAAGCTCCGGCCTCACTCCCGGCTCCACCGCATTTCAGGCCATTGGCTACAAGGAATTTCTGGACTATCTGGAAGGAAACTGCACCTGTAGCGAGGCCGCCGAGCATTTGAAGCAGTCCTCTCGACGCTACGCCAAGCGGCAGCTCACCTGGTTTCGGAGAAATCCGGAAATCCGATGGCTGAAACGAAGCCGAAACACGGAATTTTCTGAGCTTTGTTTCATGGCACGGGAGAATATCCCCTTTTTCGACTAACAGGAGATGATAAGATATAAGTATTCTAAAAGAAAGAAGGAACTACTTATGTCCGAATCTGTCAATCTTCAAGATACCATGCTGCGTCAAGTTCTCCGGGAGCACGTCCCGGTGACACTCTTTCTCATGAATGGCTTCCAGCTTCGGGGCACCGTCACCGGTTTTGACAACTTTGTGGTGGTCCTCACCTCGGATGGCCGTCAACAAATGATTTATAAACACGCCATTTCCACTATGGTGCCCATTCGCCCCCTTGGAGAGAAGCGCCCTGAATAAGCGCTCTTTGTACCGCCGGGATGATCTTGTATCATCCCGGCAATGTACCACCCCATAAGTCGCATTTTGTCACATCGCCCCCACGCCTCTTCGTCAGGAAGAAAGGAACTGCCATGAAACAGGGTAACAAATACTTAAAACTCATTATACTGATTCTCACCGTCATGGTTTCCAGCTACATTGTCTACAACATTCTCTCTGCCGCCTCCTCCGGTGTCCGCACCACGCAGGCTGTGATGTACTCCACCTCGGAGGGTGTCAGCACAGAGGGCTTTGTCGTTCGGCAGGAAGCTGTCATTGAAGCCCCCTACGCTCTCATGATTCCCACCAGAGAAGAAGGAGAGAAGGTCGCTGCCGGGGCACAGGTAGCCATCAGCGTAGCCTCCAATGCCGCTTGGGAGCGTCAGGAGAAAATCCACCAACTGGAAGAGAATCTGGCCCAGCTAAAGCTGGCCACATCCTACCAGAACCAGGTGAAAAGCAGCGAACAGGCAGACGCCCAAATCAGTGAATTGTCTGCGGTATATGCTTCCCTATTGGGACAGGGCCAGTTTTCCATTGCCGAAGAAACCGGCACCAATCTCAAATCGCTGGTGCTTCATCAGGCAGTCGGAAACAGCAGCACCACCTCTTTGCAAAGTGAAATCGACCGAATTCAAACGGAACTCAGCACCCTGCAAGCCGGAGCCACCACCGATACTGCCGTTATTCAAGCCGAAAAGCCCGGGTATTATTCTTCCAAGGCCGACGGCTTTGAAACGCTGCTGACTCCGGACGTTCTGGATACCATCGCTCCTTCTGCGTTTGAGGAGCTTTGGAACAAGCGAAATTCCACCTCCGCTCCTCCCAATACCGCAGGCCGTCTGATTGCCTCCAACCAGTGGTATTATGCCGCTCTGGTGGAGCTGGAGCATCTACAGGACATTCACAACGGGGATGTCCTCACCGTGCATCTGGCCGGAGACAGCTCCGCTCCTTTGAAAATGACCGTGGTTCGGGTGGATCGAAACAGTGAAAAGCTGGGTCTTTTGGTTCTCACCTCCCCAAACCGTCTGTTTGACGTGGCAAATCTGCGGACCATGAAAGCCGATGTGGTGTTCCGCTCCTATGAAGGATTGCGAATTCCCAAGGAAGCGGTATGCTATGACAACGAAAATCACAGTGCCGGTGTCTATGTTCTGGTCAGCGGCAAGGCCGTGTGGAAAGACGTAGAGCTTATCTATGATACCGGCGACAACTATATCGCAACTCTGGACCAGAGCAGCACCCATAATCTCTGGCCGGAAGACCTTATTTTGCTGGATACGGAAGACTTATTTGATGGAAAGGTTGTGGAAAGCACATGACACACATTGCTGAAAACGTAGCCCACATTCGAGAGCAAATCCGGCTGGCCGCCCAGAAAGCGGGCCGGGATCCTGCCAGCATTTCTCTATGCGCTGCTACAAAGATGAATGATGCCGAAGCCGTTCGGGCCGCCATCGCCGCCGGTGTGGACATCTGCGGAGAAAACCGTGTGCAGGAGCTGGTGGAAAAATCCGCTCAGAACGCCTATGAGGGCGCACCGGTACACTTCATCGGTCATTTGCAGACCAACAAAGTTCGTCAGGTCGTCGGCCATGTGGACCTTATCCAAAGTGCCGACCGCTTGGGACTTTTGGAGACCCTGGAAAAAGAAGCCGCCAGACAGGGCATCTGCCAGAACATTCTTCTGGAAGTCAACATTGGAAACGAGGACAGCAAATCCGGTTTTACTCCTCAGACCCTTATGGAGATTGTTGACGAATTTGGCAAATATAGCCACTTGAAAACCCTTGGACTTATGGCAATTCCCCCCATCAGTACCCATCCGGGAGAAAATTTGCAATTTTTTTCAGAAATGTACAACCTTTTTGTTGACATAAGGGGGAAAAAATACGATAATGTCTCTATGGTGCACCTGTCCATGGGAATGTCCAACGATTTTGAGGACGCTATTGCCTGCGGCAGTACCATGGTGCGCGTCGGCACCGCTATATTTGGACCGCGCAACTATCATCCCGTATGATTTGAATAGATATTAGGAGGACAATACCAACATGGGATTTCTGGATGAACTGAAGAAGCTGACAAAGCCCTACGCCGATGACGAAGATGATTTCGATGAATATGACGATGAGACCTTAGATGAGGAAGAAGAAGAACCCGCTCCCGCTCCCCGGGCTGCTCGCCGTGCTGCTTCCCACGAACCCGCATTCTCTGCTGCTGCCTCTGTAGACAGCCGTCGGGACCCCGGCAACCGTGTAGTGAACATGAACAGCAACAGCCAGCTTCAGGTGGTTCTGGTAAAGCCGGAGCGTTTTGAGAATGTCTCTGAGATTGCCGACCATCTGCGCAGCAAGCATGCCGTTCTTCTGAACCTGGAGAACACCGATAAGAACATTGCCCGCCGCCTGGTGGACTTCCTCTCCGGCTGTGCCTATGCCCTGGATGGCAAAATTAAAAAGGTCGCCGTTTCCGCTTACATCATTACCCCCTATCATGTAGAAATCGTTGGGGACCTGGTGGAAGAGCTGGAGAACAACGGAATGTACTTATAATCAGTAAGGAGAAGGACATACTATGTTTACACCGCAGCAATTAGAGCAAATTTCCTTTGACAAAGCCGTCTTCGGTGGCTATGACATGGAGTCCGTGGACGAGTTCCTGGAGCCTCTTCTGGAGGATTACGGAACCTTGTACAAGGAAAACGCCACCCTGAAAAGCAAAATGCGTGTCCTGGTGGAAAAGCTGGAAGAGTATCGGCAGAATGAAAGCAATGCCAAAGAAGCCGTTCGAGCCGCCCAGCAGACCTGTGACAATATGATTCGGGAAGCCGAAGCCAAGTGCCGTGCCATTGTACACGGTGCCAAGCCCATGGCTCCTGCCGCAGATACCCAGCTCAGCACCGCCAAGGCTGTAACCCGTCAGGGAATCGAGTCCATGGAGGAGAAGCTCAAGGACATCCTGAGCAAGCTGGAAGCACTGAAGGCCGAAACCGCCGATTCCGAAGCTCCTGCAGCAGATCCCGCTTCCGAGTCCGAAAATGAGGACGAAGTGGCCAAGGAGATTGCCGAAAGCCTGGAAAAGCTGGTAGGAACTACCGTGGACTCTGCTCCTGTAGCTCCCCGTCCCCCGGTGTCGGATGCGGTTACCAGCCGTTTCACCAACTTGCAGTTCGGCAAGAACTACGACCCCAATAAGCGGTAATTTTTCATATTCTTATGCGTAGATGAGGACAGGCGGTATGCCTTCCCTGCCAACAGAGAGCTGCCGGTCGGTGCAAGGCAGCAGGCAGCGGCAGATCGTATCCCCTCGGAGCAGCCCCCCGAAGGTTTTTCTGGTAGACGGGGCCGGGTGAGCGCCCGATACAGCGCCCTACGAGTGCCGGAACATCCGGAATGAGAGTGGTACCGCAGAGGTTTATGCGCCTTTGTCTCTTACATGAAAGAGACAAAGGCGCTTTGCTTTTATAAAGAATTACCTATTTACATGAAATTTTAAGTTTGGAGGTATCCCACAATGGAGTACAAAAACACCATCATCACCCCGAAAACCTCCTTCCCCATGAAGGCAGGACTTCCCAATCGGGAGCCCGGTATGCTGGAGAAGTGGAATGAGCTGGACCTGTACAAGACTCTGCTGGAAAAGAACAAGGACTGCCCTCGATTCATTCTGCACGACGGCCCTCCTTTCTCCAACGGTGACATTCACATGGGTCACGCCCTCAATAAGACCTTGAAGGACTTCATCATTCGTTCCAAGGCTATGGAGGGTTACTACACCCCCTACACCCCCGGCTGGGACAACCACGGTATGCCCATTGAGTCTGCCATCATCAAAAAGAACAAGCTGAATCACAAGACCATGCCCGTGCCTGAGTTCCGTTCCGCCTGTGAGAAATTCGCTCAGGATTACATCGACCGCCAGATGGCTGGCTTTAAGCGTCTGGGTGTCGTAGCCGACTGGGACCGCCCCTACCGGACCATGGACAAGGAATTTGAAGCCGAGGAAGTCAAGATTTTCGGTGCCATGTTCCAGAAGGGCTACATCTACAAGGGTTTGAAGCCCGTGTACTGGTGCCCCAAGGACGAAACCGCTCTGGCAGAAGCTGAGATCGAGTACGCCGACGACAAGTGTACTTCCATCTATGTGAAGTTCGCCGTAAAGGACGATCAGGGCAAGCTGGCTGAGTTCGGCGGCACCGAAAACACCTATGTCATCATCTGGACTACTACCCCCTGGACCCTGCCCGGCAACCTGGCCATTGCCTTCCATCCCACTGAGGAATATGTGCTGCTGGATGCAGGCAAAGAGCGTTACATTGTTGCCAAGGCTCTGGCTGAAAAGACCATGAAGGAAGGCGGCGTGGAGGAGTATCACGAGATTGCCTCCTTCCCCGGCAAATTCTTTGAATATATGACCGCACAGCATCCCTTCCTGGAGCGTACCAGCCTCATGGTCACTGCCGACTATGTTACCATGGATTCCGGTACGGGCTGTGTCCATACCGCTCCCGGCTTCGGTGCAGACGACTACCAGACCTGCCGCCGGTACGATGTAGACCTCATCGTTCCTGTGGATGACCGTGGTTATCAGACCAAGGACGCTGGCAAGTATGCCGGTATGTTCTATGCAGAATCCAACGAGGTTATTCTGGCTGATATGAAGGAGTCCGGTGCTCTGTTTGCCTCCGAGGAAATGGTTCACTCCTATCCTCACTGCTGGCGTTGTAAGAACCCCATCATCTTCCGTGCCACTCCCCAGTGGTTCTGCTCCGTGGACTCCTTCAAGGATCAGGCCGTAGCCGCTTGTCAGGATGTCCGCTGGTTCCCCCAGTGGGGCAAAGACCGGATGGAATCCATGATTCGGGAGCGTAACGACTGGTGCATCTCCCGTCAGCGTCGTTGGGGTCTGCCCATCCCCGTGTTCTACTGCAAGGACTGCGGCAAGCCCATCTGCACCCCGGAGACCATCGACTATATTTCCAAGCTCTTCCGGGAGCATGGCTCCAACATCTGGTTCCAGAAGGAAGCTATGGAGCTGATTCCTGAGGGCCTCACCTGCCAGCACTGCGGCGGCAAGGAATTCGAGAAGGAAACCGATACTCTGGACGGCTGGTTCGACTCCGGTTCTACCCACTATGCTTCTCTGCGTCGGGACGATGCACAGAATTGGCCCGCTGATGTGTACCTGGAAGGTGCCGACCAATATCGTGGCTGGTTCCAGTCCAGCCTTCTGACTGCCGTTGGTGCTCTGGAAATGGGTGCTCCCTTCCGTCAGATTCTGACCCACGGCTGGACCGTAGACGGCGAAGGCCGGGCCATGCACAAGTCTCTGGGCAACGGTGTTGACCCCCAGCAGATCATCAAGGAATACGGTGCTGACATCATCCGTCTGTGGGCCGGTTCTTCCGACTATCACGCCGATGTCCGCTGTTCCAAGGAAATCTTTAAGCAGTTGAGCCAGAACTATCTGAAGTTCCGTAATACCGCCCGGTACTGCCTGGGCAACCTGGCAGGCTTCGACCCCAACCAGTTGGTAGCTCCTGAGCAGATGGAAGAGCTGGACCGCTGGGCACTGACCAAGCTGGAAAAGCTGATTAAGGTCTGCCGGAAGGCTTATGACAACTATGAATTCCATGTGGTTTCCCACGCCATCAATGACTTCTGCGTAGTGGAGCTGTCCAGCTTCTATCTAGACATCATCAAGGACCGCCTGTACTGTGAGGATGCCGAAGGCTTGAAGCGTCGTTCCGCTCAGACCGCTCTGTTCCTCATCGTTGACGCTATGGCAAAGCTCTTTGCCCCCATCCTGGCCTTTACCTGTGACGAAATCTGGCAGGCAATGCCCCATCGTGAGTGCGACGATCCCCGGAACATTCTCCTGAACCGGATGCCTCAGGATGTGGACCAGTACGCTCTGGATGTGGATGCTATGGCTAAGTGGGATGTTGCCATCCGTCTGCGTCAGGATGTAAACGCTGTACTGGAGGCTGCCCGTGCTGCCAAGCGTATCGGTAAGGCTCTGGAGGCTCATGTGAGCCTGGAGGCTTCTGACGATGCCGCCAAGGCTGCTCTGGAAGCAGTCAGCCACCTGAACCTGTCTGAAATCTTCATTGTGTCCTCCTGCTCTGCAGAGGCTCCTGAGGCCGATGCTACCTGTGGTCAGGGTGTCAACTTCCCCGGCCTCAAGATCGGCGTTGCCGATGCCCGTGGCACCAAGTGCCCCCGCTGCTGGATGCACTCCGAGCAGGCCAACGAAGAGGGTCTGTGCCCCCGCTGTGCAGGTGTCATTTCCCGTATGCCCGCCACCGAGGTAGAGCTGTAAGCCATACAGGAAACGCAGAAATTCCTTCTGCTGGTTCCATTTCCTAAATCCAAAAAGCACAACCGTCTGATTGGGCGGTTGTGCTTTTCTTTTTGTCTTGTAAAATTCGTGCTGGGATTTTGTCCACAGCCCCCTTTGATTTCTGTTGACGAATTCCATCCCATTATGATACAATGTCCCTGCTTTCAATCGTCCCACATTGCCCTTTGGCAATGCAGCATTCATGACGCATCCACCCTTTTAAGATGCGTATATGGATGCTTGTTTTTTGGAGGTCAAACTCATGAAGCACTATCAAAATCCCTTTAAGACTCTGACCAAACTGGAATGGGCTATCTGGCTGTGCTCCCTATGCTGTATTACCATTAGCTTTTTCTGTGTGCCGGAGCAGAATTATATGACACTTCTGGCCTCTCTCATTGGCGTTACCTCCCTGATTTTTCTGTCAAAGGGAGACCCGCTGGGCCAGATGCTTTCCGTAGCCTTTTCTTTGTTCTACTCCGTCATTTCCCTGTCCTACCGATATTACGGCGAGATGATTACCTATCTGTGCATGACGGCTCCTATGGCCATACTGGCTACCCTATCCTGGTTTCGCAACCCCTACGAGGACGGAAAAAATGAGGTGCAGGTATCCAGGGTCTCTGCCAAACAGGTGGCTTTTCTCGTGGTGGGTGCCGCCGCTGCAACCACGTTGTTTTACTTCATTCTGAAATACTTCCACACCACAAATCTGGGCCTCAGCACCCTTTCCATTGCCACCAGCTTTGTGGCCTCCATGCTGACTTTCTTTCGTTCTCCCTACTATGCTCTGGCCTACGGGCTCAATGATGTGGTGCTGATTCTCCTGTGGTCTCTGGCCACCAGAGAAAACCCTACTTATTTTCCCATGATCGTCTGCTTTGCCATTTTCCTCGGAAATGACTGCTATGGCTTCTATAACTGGCAGGAAATACAGAAACGGCAAGCTTCAAATACATAAAAAAGCACTGTAAGTCCCATGTTTCGGACTTACAGTGCTTTTTTCAGCCTGTAAAGGTATAGCGAATCAGATTTCCGTTGCAATCTCCGCAGAGATACACCAAATCCCCCTCGTGATTTTTCCGGACATCCACTATGGGCCAAGGACTCAGCTTTTTGACACAGGCCTCCGGGCTTTCCCCTGTGACCTCCATCAATTCCCGCTTGGCGTATTTTTCACCGCCGCAGCTGGTCATGTTTTCCACAAAGATTTCAAATTCTTCCACGCCCATCCCTCTTTTCAAGGTTTTTCTCTATTATACATCCTTTGAAAGAAGAATTCCAGTGGTCTTTTATCCTTCGTGAGTTCCCGTAATGGAAAAAACCACCCATTCTGCAATATTGGTGGCATGGTCTGCAATTCGCTCTAAGTACTTGGCAATCATAAGCAAATCCAGATAATATGCCCCTTGGTCTGGGTTCCGGGCAATGAATCCAATAAGCTGTTCCTTCACATGGTCAAACAGGCTGTCCACCACATCGTCATCGGCAATGACCTTTCGGGCCAACTCCATGTCACGGCGGACAAAGCTTTCCACCGCCTTTCCCACCATACTGCTGGCAGCAGAACCCATGCTATGCAAGGTTTCGTTGGTGGTTTCGTGTCGATTCTGCAAAAATCGGGCAATTTCTGCAATATCCGTGGCCTGATCCCCGATGCGCTCCATGTCCGAAATCATTTTTAAAGCCGAGGAAATGGTGCGAAGGTCCCGGGCCACAGGCTGCTGCTGTAACAGTAGATTCAGGCATTGACGTTCAATAGAACGCTCCATATCGTCAATTTTTGCATCGTCTTCCATGGCCTTCTGGGCCATTTCTGCATCCCCCTGAGTCGCCGCAGCCAAGGCTTCCCCAATGGCATTTTTGCACAGCCCACCCATATGGACCAAGTCCTCATGTAACTGCTCCAACTGACGGTCAAAACGGTTTCGCATCATCCAAACCTCCCTGTAATATAATCTTCCGTGCGTTTATCTCCGGGCATGGTGAACAGCTTCTGGGTCTTGTCCATCTCCACCATATCGCCCAGAAGGAAAAAGGCAGTGTTGTCCGAAATACGCAGAGCCTGCTGCATATTGTGAGTCACCATGACAATGGTATACTGTTTTTTCAGCTCTAAAATCAGGTCTTCGATTCGACCCGTGGAAATGGGGTCCAGTGCCGAAGTGCTTTCGTCCATCAAAAGCACCTCTGGCTCCACCGCCAAGGCCCGGGCAATACACAGCCGCTGCTGCTGACCGCCGGACAGACCCAGTGCGCTTTTATGCAAACGGTCCTTCACCTCGTCCCAGATGGCTGCCTGACGCAATGCTTTTTCCACAATCTCTTCCAGCTTTCGTTTGTTCCGGGTCCCGTGGGTCCGTGGACCATAGGCCACATTGTCAAAGACACTCATGGGAAAGGGGTTGGGCTTCTGAAACACCATTCCCACCCGGCGGCGGAGGTCATTCACATCCAAATCCCCATATATATCCTGTCCATCCAGCCGGACGGAGCCTGTGATACGGCAGCCCTCCACCAAGTCATTCATGCGGTTGAGACTCTTGAGCAGAGTACTTTTTCCGCAGCCGGAAGGGCCGATCAGAGCCGTTACCTCGTTGGCAGGAATGTGCATATGGATGCCTTTTAAGGCATGAAAATCACCGTAATACAGGTGCAAATCTTCAATGCTTATTTTAATCATACTTCTTTCCCTTTCATCAGCTTCTTGCCCAGATAACTGGACAGAGCATTGATTCCCAGCACCAGAACCAGCAGCACTACCGCCGTAGCCCGTGCCTCATCCATGTGAAGGCCCTCATTCATCAGGTTGTACATATGGACGGACAAGGTTCTGGTAGACTGAAACAGCGGTGCAAACAGAGAGAATCCATCCTGTGTCATACAGCTGAGGGTTTCCCGACCGGAACCGGAGGTAAAAATCAAAGCCGCAGACTCTCCTACAATTCTTCCGATACTCAAAATAATGCCGGACAGAATCCCCGGAACAGCAGCAGGCAGAACAATTCGGAACACGGTCCGAAGCTTTCCCGCTCCCAGTCCGAAGGAACCTTCCCGGAAGGTATCGGAAACAGAATTCAGTGCTTCCTCTGTGGTACGCATGACCAGAGGCAGCACCATAATGGCCAAAGTCACCGCACCGGAAAGCATGGAATAGCCCCAGCCAAGGGCCACATTAAAGAACATAAATCCAAACAGGCCGTAGACAATGGAAGGAATTCCAGCCAGTGTCTCTGCCGTAATGCGAACCATCTTCACCAGAATATTTCCCCGTTTGGCGTACTCTGCCAGATAAATGGCCGCACCCACACCCACCGGCACCGCCATCAGCAGGGTCAGAAGGGTCATGCACAGCGTATTGATAATGGCCGGCATCATGGACTGATTTTCCGTGGTAAATTCCCATGCAAACAAGTCCAAAGACAAGTGGGGAATTCCCGTGATGAGAATATATCCCACCAGAACCAGTACCGTACCGCCTGTGAGTATGGCCGCCAGATGAACCAGAAGATATTGAAGCAATGCCATGGGGTGGCCCCGAAACCGTCTCAAACCTGAAGTATTTTTCATTTGGTTCCCTCCTTTTTCTTTGCCAGAGAGAACAGCAGGTTAATCATCAGGATAAATACGAACAGCACCACACCGGTGGCTACCAAAGCCTGACGGTGGAGTCCTGTAGAATAGCCCATTTCCAGCACAATGTTGGAGGTCATGGTTCTAAGACCGTCGAAAAGTCCACCGGGCATTCTGGTTTGATTGCCTGCAATCATAATAACTGCCATGGTTTCTCCAATGGCCCGACCGATACCCAGAATCACACCGGACATAAGGCCGGAGGCTGCCGCAGGAACCACAACAGAAAAGACACTTCTCTCATGGGTGGCACCTAAGGCCAAAGCTCCATCGTAGTAAGGCCGAGGAACCGCTCGAAGGGCAGGTTCCGCTGTGCCGATGATGGTGGGCAGAATCATAATGCCCAGCAGCAGAGAGGCGGTCAGAAGTCCCTTGCCAGAGGTTCCGGTCATAGACTGGATCATGGGAACCAACACCGTCAGGCCGAAAAAGCCGTAAATAATGGAGGGAATTCCAGCCATCAGCCGTACCGCAGGATTCAAGACCTTATAGACTCTCTTGGGACAAAACCAGGCCAGATACACAGCACACAGAACGCCAATGGGAACACCAATCAGAATCGCACCAGCGGTCACATAAACAGAGCCAACAATAAAGGGGAAAATACCATAGCTTCCACTTCCCGGCTTCCATGTGGTTCCAAAGAAGTTATCCAGACCAATTTCAAACATTGTGGGAATTCCGCTTCCCAGAAGATACACACAAATCACGCCGACACAGGCGATACAAAGGACAGCCGACAGCAAAAATACATAGCGCATGGCGGTTTCCCGAAATTTTGCCATAATCCTCCCTCTTTCCTTATGGTATAGAAAATCGGGGTGGCTTCCCACCCCGATTGCAATGGCCTTTAGCCCAGTTCGTTCCAGGCGGTGACTTCGCCGGTGTAAATTTTCTGAATCTGTTCCTGTGTCAGATTGTCCACTGCATTGTCCTTGTGGACAACCACTGCAATGCCATCCATGGCAATGGCGGTGTAGGACAGGCCCTTGGCGATTTCTTCCTCTTTCAGGTTCCGGGAGCTGAGACCAATTTCACAGGAACCGTCAATGGCAGCGGTAATGCCTGTGCCGGAGCCGGTCTGCTGAATGTCAATGACCACTTCCGGATTCAGTTCCCGATACTTTTCCGCCAACACCTCCATCACAGGGCCTACCGAGGTGGAGCCGTCCAGGCTCAGCTTTCCGGTCAGCCCGGAAGCCGTATAGGACGCAGCATTGTCTACAGAAGCAATGTAGCCTTCCTCTTCTATAATCTTCTGGCCTTCCTGACTGAGGATGAAGTTCATAAAGTCCTTGCCTAAATCCGTAAGGTTTTCTTCCCGATAGCAAATCAGGAAGGGACGGGCTACCGCATAAGAGCCGTTTTTGATATTCTCTACCGTGGGGGCTACCCCGTCTACCGATACCGCCTTTACCAGGCTGCTGTCATAGGCTCCCAGAGACAGATAGCCAATGGCGTTTTTGTTCCCGGAAACCGTATTTTGTACCAGGGAGGTAGAGTTTGCAATCTCCGCATTCTGGGTGGTTCTGTCTCCCTGCTCCGTCTGCACTCCCATAAGCTCTACAAACGCTCCTCTGGTGCCGGAACCTTCTTCTCTGGAAACTACGGTAATTTGATTGTCTTCTGTCTTTCCACAACCTGCAAACAGGCTCACACTCATTAGGCCTGCCATGGCAAACGCTGCCATCTTCTTCCAAACATTCATTGTTTGCATTTCCTTTCTTTATTCCATCCATTTATTTTTCCGGTTCTCTAAGAACCATCGGACAAGAACAATTATAAAAACAATCTGTTAAATCCCCAATCGCAGTTTGGGAAAGATTGGGTTAACATGTGTAAATGTTTGGAAAAGTAAAATGCCGATGACCGGTTTCATCCGGGTCATCGGCATTGGGTTTGAACCTGCTATTTAATTTCGGGCTTCGATTTCAATATCTCCGCTGATGGTTTCGATTCGACACGTTCCACCTGTGCTGGATACAGGAATTTCCACATCTCCGCTGACAGTGTCAATCTCGAACATTTTCCCGGAAAGAAGTGTACCTTCCACGTCTCCGCTGACGGTCTTTAAGAACATCGTGGCGGCATCACACCGCTTTAGCTCAATCTCTCCGCTGGTGCTTTCCATCCGCATCTGCTCCTGCGCCATTACACGGAGACATTCTATATCACCGCTTATGCTTTGCAATTCTATGTTTTTCGCTGTCACGTTTTGAAGCTCCAAATCGCCGCTAACAGTTTCCATGGAAAGAGTTTCTTTTACCGCTGCACCAAATGAGATGTCCCCACTGGTGTTGTGAATGGATACTTCCGTAAATGCAAAATCCTCCGGAATTTCAACATCCCCGTCCATACTTTCCATGGTAAATTCGTTGTATTGGGTTTTCGGCAAGTACACAATCAATTTTCGTTCCTGCCAATTAAAACCGATGTATTTCCACCAATCCCGCTGGTCTGTCTGTTCAATCACCAGAGTGTCCCCTTCTACCGCAACGGTACAAGTAACGTCGGTTCCCTCTGCACAGACCACTTTACAGCGGTTGTCCTTAGAAGGCAGCAGCCGAACGTCGTATACATCCGCTGAAATGCGTATATTTTGAAAATCCTTGTCTACCTCGTGGGTTTTGGTTGTAAGTTTCGTGGTATTCAGCTCTGAAATGTCAAATTTTACGAAAGATAACGCAGCAATTGAGAGAATAAATCCCGCCACAATCAGCACAGCGGCAATCAGCAAAGCGATCTTTTTTGCTTTTTTCATTATTATTTCCCCCTTCCAACAAAGCAGGACTTCATAGCAAGCAAAACTTTTTTACTTCCTAACACAACTCCCTTGGTAATCAAGCCACATCCAAAGAAGAACAGAATCATAATTCCCGCCAACATCAGTCCTGCACCCAGACATAACACAGCCGCCACAAAATCATGGCGGATCATCAGTCCCACAAAGCCGATACCCCCCGCCACTGCACTCAACCCAAGGGCCAGCACTGTGATATAAAGCGACGCAATCACCGCCCAAAGTGTAACATAGACTGCAAAAACCGTCACTGCACCTGCGAAAAGCAAGCACAGCCACAAGGGAGCTCCCAAAATCAACAAAGCGATTTCCCCGGCTTTCAGAGCACGGTGCGGTTTTGCCTTCGCCTTTACCAGCTTCGGCAGAGGCGTATCCATAAGGATTTGATTGGCAATTTTTGCAGCAGACCCCATTGCCTCCACGGCCTGTTCTTCCGGAATTCCATCCTCAATCTGATCGTCTATGATTTCACTGTAATACTCAACGGATTTTTCAATGTCTTCTCTCGGCAGCCCGGACAAACGCTGGCGCAGTTCCGAAAGAAATTCATGTTTAGTCATTGTTTGCATCCTCCCTCACAACAAATTGGTAAATGGACTGGATTTCCTTCCATTCCTCCTTAAAGGCCTCAATGCGATTTAATCCCAACGGGGTAATATGATAATATTTTCGGAGTCTTCCGTTGTATTCTACGGTATATACCGACAAAAGCTCTGCATTTTCCAATCTGCGAAGGATTGGATAAAGAGTGGATTCCGAGATTTCCACATAGGGTTTTATATCCTTCACAATCTGATACCCATAGGAATCCTTACTTTTGATTGCAGCCAGAACACATACATCCAAGAGTCCTCGTTTCAGTTGAATATCCATGCTATACCTTCTTCCGCATAATACTATATACCGCATAGTATTGAATGTCAAGCAAATTTTCTTTTGCATACAAAAAGTCCCAGTATTAGAAAAGTATTGCTTTTGAAAAAATCTGAGTTTTTTCGTTGTTATGCATAAATCTAAAATATAGAGCAGTGACCCCATTGCCCCTCACAGTTTAATCTACCTTGACCTAAAGGGTAGATTAAACTGTGAGGTGTGTTTTTTATGGCTGATTATAGCGAGATTATCAAGGAATTAAAGAAGCAAGGTCTGTTTTGAACTGGACGACCTACCTTTTTAAGTTATGATAGGCCTCCAATGTCGTAAATTTTCATCGCTATAGTGAGACAAATAGGAACAAATCCGTTACAATATAAGAAAAATGAAATTATACTTGAAAATATGTAAGATTTCCAGACGGTTTCCGTGTATATAGGTGAAAGGAGGTAAAGCTATGGAAGATAGAGAAATAGTAAATCTGTATTGGGAACGAAACTCCAATGCAATCAAAGAGACGGCCTCCAAATATGGTAATTACTGCAAAGCGATAGCACAGAACATATTAGGCAACAATGAGGATACAGAAGAATGTGTGAACGATACATACCTAAACGCTTGGAACTCCATTCCTCCCCATCGTCCTAATATCCTTTCTGCATATTTGGGGAAGATTACAAGAAATCTGTCCTTTGACAGATTTAGACATAGACACGCCGACAAGCGTGGCGGTGGAGAAATCGAATTGGTTCTTGAAGAATTGGGTGAGTGCATATCCGGTGCTGACAGCGTAGAACAAGAGGTGGAGAGGAAAGAACTTGTTCGAGCAATTAACAGTTTTCTTGATACCCTCTCACAAGAGAAGTGCAATATTTTCTTATGCCGTTATTGGTATGCTCTCTCTGTTTCTGAGATTGCAAAACAGTTTGGTATGAGTGTGGGGAATGTATCTGTTACCCTTAATCGCATTCGTGGCAAACTGAAAACTTATCTTAAAGAAAGGGGTTATGACTTATGAAGAAAGAAGAACTTTTCAATATCATTGGTGAGGTGGACGAGCAAAAAGTTGTTGCTGCTGGTATGGCTATGAATACAAAGAAGAAATCTCGTCCAAGTTGGCTCAAATGGGGCGCTATGGCTGCTTGCCTGTGCCTTGTGGTTGTTAGTGCTATTGCTCCCAAATTACAGCAAGCCCCCGGTGGAGCAGCAGTACAACCTGGTGGAACGCCAAGTACAGAAGTTATTCAGCCAGGAAGCACTCCTGAAACAACACAGTCTGCAGATATGACTCTGCTTGTGGTGAATGAAGTCGAAAATATGATGACTGCAGATATGGATGTGCAATTATCACTCTATAACGAGCTTTCTGCATCCGCGCGGGAAATTGTCTTGAATGGATTTGAAGCAGCTGTTGGTTTGAGTTATGACAAATTTACAGCAAAAATTCCTGACACTCTTGTAAGTAAGTCATTCTATACTGTAAATATTCCCGCTGATGCCTCAAGAACAGAATATATCCCCCATGATTATGTGCTTGAGTATCAGGCCAAAAACGACGGAGCTGTAAGAATCGCAATCTGTTCTGCCGAAGCACCGCTGAGAGATTGCTTCATTGTATGTGACAATCCAAAGCAGTCTGAAATCAACGGTGTCTCAGTGGTGATTTATGGTTATCAGGGTACTTTTATAGCGGAGTTCTCCTGGAAAAATATAAATTATGAAATTGAAACAAGAAATATCACGCTGGAAGAACTGGAAGATTTGTTGGTTGGAATTGTGGAATAAATGTTTGTAATGGCATACTTGAGAACGGGGAAAAATAAGTTACAAAATTAGCACTATCAGGTTCAAAACTAGAAGTTGGATAAAATAAAGTAAAAGGAGGGGATTTTCCTCTCCTTTTGTTTAAAATAACGGAGCAATACTTTTCTCATACTGGGACTACAAAAAAAGAACTGCCTCGCATTTCTGCAAGGCAGCTCTCCATATTTACTCTTCGGTTTTAGGCTGTGCTTCCGCATCCTGTCCTGCCAGCTTTTTGGCAGAGCGACGGCGGCGACGGCGGGAAGGACGGGTCGGCTCTGCCTTCTCTGCCCGTTGGGCATAAGCACGGGCTGCATCGGAATCGCCCCGATATACCAGACGGCTCACACGAAGCGTGCCGCCCTCTTCCGGGGACAGACGCACCCGAATCAGATAATCGCCATGCTCCTGACATTGGGCCATGGTCATATATCGGCGGCCCGGCTGAGAGAACCAGCGGCTGCAAGTCATTTCCTTGCCGCACTGAGGACAAAGATTTTCACTGCCCGCCATCTGCTTGAGAGCCTCTTCCTTATTTTCCAGGCCATAGTATACATGACGGCCCAGACAGCCGGGAAGCTCTGCTCCATGAAAGCCATTTTCGTGGTCTTTGAGAGCGGTTTCATACTCCCGGATTCCCTTATGAAGGTCCAATCTGGCACAAATCAGTGCCGTATGGTAGGCATCCCCCAACGCATCATGGGCCGGACGACTGGGGGTAATGTCAAAGATTTCCATGGCGGTTTTCAGGGCCTTCTGTGCATTGGAGCCATCCGTCTGGGCATTAAACATCATCTGTGCATTGTACCAACGGTTTGTCCAGCCCGTATCCAGGCCAAAGAGCGCCAGATTCTCCCGCAAAATAGTAATATCGTCAAAGCCCCAGGTGAGAAACACCACATCTTCGCCGCACCACTTCCGGAACTGCTCCATTGCCTCCGGGAAGGGTACACCCTCCTCTCGGAGCTGGGATTCCTTAATGCCCGTCAGCTTGGACACCCGCTTATTCAGCCGGCGATAGACCTTGGGCCTAATCATAATTTGAAATTCATCGGCCACCGTCTGATCGGTCAGCAGGCGTACTGCACCAATCTGAATGATCTCTCCTCGGATCTGCACCGGCAAAGGCCGTCGGGCGGAGGGAGAACCGGGCCAAGGCTGGTTCCATTCCATATCCAGTATGATATATTCCATGCCGAAAACGACTCCTGTCTGTCAACATTCATATCGTTTATCATACCACATATCCAAGGGCTCTGTAAACAAAAAGTTTTTTCTTTTCCCGATGTTTGAAATCAGAACCGGGTTTCGTAGGCTTTCTTGATTCTGTGCAGTGCTTCTTCCAAGGTCGGTCTGGGACAGGCCAAATTCATACGGACAAAGCCTTCGCCCTCTGTGCCGAACCAATTGCCCTCGTTCATTGCTACCCCGGCCTCCCAGGTAAAGAACTGGGTCAGCTCCTGCTGGGTCTTTCCCAACTCCCGGCAGTCCAGCCACATGAGATAGGTGCCTTCCGGCTGAATCAGATGGATTTTCGGCAGATTCTTTTCCAGATAGGTCTTGAGATAATCAATGTTTCCCTTCAAGTGAACCAGAAGCTGGTCAATATACTCGTCTCCCTGTTCGTATGCGGCAATGTAGGCATACATACCCAGCATATTGAGGTTGTCCGCATGGGACAAAGCCAAAACGTTTTTGAATTTCTCCGCTAGCTCCTTGTCCTGTGTAATGACGGCGGCGCATTTCATGGAAGCCAGATTGAAGGTCTTACTGGGAGCCACTGCCACCATGCACTTTTGGCAGACCATGCCTGCCGGGGTGTGTACGGCACCGGGATAGACGAAATCGGCGTGAATCTCATCGGCAAAGAGAATGACGTTGTTTTCTTCGCAGATTTTACCGATTCTCTCCACTTCCTCCCGGGTAAAGACACGGCCTACGGGGTTGTGAGGCGAACACAGCAGCATGAGCTTTGCTCTGGGATCTTTGGCCCGCTCCTCCAAGTCTTCAAAATCGATTTCATATCTGCCGTTTTCCAACCGCAAAGCATTATTGCTCACCTGACGGCCCTGGCTCTCAATGGATGCTGTGAAGGGACCATACACCGGTCGCTGCAAAATGACCTTATCCCCAGGTTCTGTGAAAGCAGCTACCGCAGTATATAGGGCCGGAACCACACTGGACATAGGAATGACCTCTGCATCGGCAATGTCCCAGCCGTGGCGGCGAAGCTGCCAGCCTGCGGTAGCGGCCCGAAAAGAGGGTGGAGTGATGTTGTACGCATAGATTCCAAAGGCCGCCTTTTCCATCACCTTGTCAATGACTGGCTTGGGGCAGCGAAAGTCCATGTCGGCTACCCACATAGGGATGGCATCGGGATTGCCGGGAATAGCATCCCATTTGACCGATTCTGTGCCTTTTCTCTGGATGACTTCATTAAAATTATATTCCATTTTCGTGGCTCCTTTCCTGTTATGCCCCTATGATACCCGAAATAGTTCCATATTTCAACAGGGTAACGAAAAGAACCCCCGAATCTCAAAAAGAAGATTCGGGGGCTGAATTATTGTTTCTTCGGCTGGATGGGAAACACCACTGTAATCGTGGTTCCCTTTCCGGGAACGCTGGCAAGATCCAAGGTGGCCTCATGGAACAATGCACCGTGTTTTACAATCGACAATCCCAAACCAGTGCCACCCATGGCCTTGGATCTGGTTTTATCTACCCGGTAGAATCGCTCAAAAACCCGGTCCTGATGCTCCAACGGAATACCGATTCCGGTATCCTCCACCTGAAGCATGACCTGATTCTCTCCCTGCTGCTTCAGACGTACTTTCACCGTACCTCCGGGATGGTTGTATTTAATGGCGTTGTCACATAAATTATAAATCATTTCATCTGCAATCTGCCGGGCACCCAAAATGGGCGGCACCTTGTCCTCCGCCTCCATGGTGAGTTCCACCCCGGCTCGTTCGGCTGCCGGGGCCAGGTGCTCCATAATATCCTCGCACAACTGGCACAAATCAATGTATTCCCGTTGTACCGGTATCTGCTTATCGTCCATCCGGGAAATTTTAATAATATCGCCTACCAGAATAATCAGCCGTTGGGCCTCCTTATAGATGTTTCCTGCAAATCTTGAAACATCTTCCGGTTTTACCAGACCGTCCCGGATAATTTCCGCAAAGCCGGAAATGGAGGTCAGAGGGGTTTTCAGCTCATGGGACACATTGGCTGTAAATTCTCGGCGGAATTTATCCTGCTTTTCATGCTCCCGGGTCAGGCGGTCCATTTGTTCCTGAAGCTGTTGGTTCTGGGACCAGATACGGCGCACCAAAGGTTCCAATTCCTCATAGGTTTGGTTCTTTCCCGGCTGCTGCAAGTCGATGCGGTTAATGGGTTCCACAATCCGCCGAGCGGTCCAAGCCGCCATAGCCAGAGCCAACACCGACACCAGTGCCAAGGCTCCCAAAATAGAAGGGACGACTCCCTGTAATACTGCCACAATGGAGTCCCGTTCCACAGAGAAACGAACCACAGAACCATCCGGAATCCGAACGGCATAGTTGAGGGTCTGTTTATCCAACGTATTGGAATGTCGAACGCTTTCCCCATAACCGGTTTCCAGAGCCTTCACAACCTCGTCCCGTTTTTTGTGGTTGTCCAAAGTTCCGGGTTCTACATCCGTGTCAAAAAGCACTTCTCCCTGGGCACCAATCCATGTAATGCGGCTTTTCGGCTCCGGTTCTATGCCCCGAAGGTACTCTTCCCCTCCCAGTTCTACTGCCCATGCAATATTCCGGGCCTCTGCCCGAAGATTGTCCCGACTTTCCCGAGAAATGCTGTGATAGGAATAGCCCACACAAATTCCCGCACACAAAATCGTCGCCACCAGTGTGGTGAGGAGACTGCCACGGAAAATCTTAGACTGCATTCGCATCCGGTTCCCTTTTTTCATCCCTGGGCTCCAATCTTATAGCCTACCCCACGAACGGTCTCAATCAGCTCTCCGGCTGGGCCAAGCTTCTGCCGCAACGTCCGAATGTGAACATCTACCGTCCGGCTTTCCCCATCAAAGGAGTAGCCCCAGACTTGATTCAGGAGCTTATCCCGGCTCAAAACCACGTCCTGATTCTCTAACAGCATTTTGAGAACCTCAAACTCTTTCAGAGTCAAAGAGACATCTTCCCCGTTGACCTTCACCACATGGCGGGCCGGGGCCACATACAAAGGCCCTACCGTAAACTCTGCGGGCCGCTCCTGTGCGCCTGTCCGCCGCAGAAGAGCACGGGCTCGGGCCAAAAGCTCCATCATGCCAAAGGGCTTGGGCACATAGTCATCCGCCCCTGCATCCAACCCCATAACCTTGTCATATTCCGTTCCCTTGGCGGTCAGCATCATCACCGGAATGGCCTTCCAATGACGGTTGGCCCGAATCTTGCGGAGAATCTGCAAGCCATCCTCTTCCGGAAGCATAATGTCCAGCATAATGAGCTGGGGGATTTCCTGCTCCATGGCCTGCCAGAAATCAGAAGGGGTGTGGAAGCCCCGTGCCTCCATGCCCGAATTATTTAATGTATACACTACCAATTCTCGAATACTGCTGTCATCTTCTACTAAGTAAATCATGGGTTTGTCCCCCTTTTGTTTTATTTCTTTCATTATACCGCAAAAATACGGTCTGCCAACTACTATTTTGTAA